>QHNB01000143.1 GCA_003217965.1 Verrucomicrobiota bacterium
CTGGCTTTTGAACCGATCCCTGCCGCCATCCTGTCGAACATCTCCACTCGTGCTTTCGTCCAAACAGGGGATAATGTTCTGATTGGCGGTTTCATTATCAGTGGGACTGCACCGAAAAAAGTTTTGATTCGTGCGATCGGTCCGTCCCTTCCGCCCGCGGTGCCTAACCGGATGCAGGATCCGACGATCAGTTTACATGATAGCACCACCGCGGAAATCGATAGCAATGACGATTGGCAGAGTCATCCCAACGCCAGCCAAATTCCGGTCAATCTCCAACCGGGCGATCCGCGCGAGTCCGCCATTTTGACCACGCTGCAACCTGGTGGATACACGGCGATAGTCTCCGGTAAAGGCGGCACTACTGGCGTCGCGCTGGTAGAGGTTTACGATATGGATACGGTAGCGACGTCGGAGCTGGCGAACATATCGACACGGGGTCTCGTCCAAACCGGTGACTTTGTCATGATCGGCGGCTTTGTCCCGACTGGGACTAGCAACATTGAGGTATTAATTCGTGCGCTCGGTCCATCTCTTGCCGGGGCCGGTATCGCAAATGCGTTACCTGATCCGACCGTTTTGGTCTTCAACAGCCAAGGCGCAGTAATCGGATCCAACGATAATTGGCGGGATACTCAGGAAGCTGCAATCCTGGCGACCGGTAAGGCGCCGACGAACAATCTCGAGTCGGCAGTCATCCTGAACCTCGCACCCGGCGTTGGCTACACCGCTATCGTGAGCGATAAGCACGGCGCCAGTGGCATCGGCGAGGTCGAAGTTTTCAAAATTCAGTAACGGTCTGGCTTCGTTAGCTGTTATCCGCTGAGGACAGCGGACTCTACAAATAACTGTGCGCCTGTAGCGTGCGCTGCCTCCAGCGCATTTAGCCCCCGCGCAGGGCCAGCGCCGAAACTGACGTATGCATGTTCTATTCGTCCTGCGGGCGGCATTTGTCACGCCATGCAAATGGAATTGGCTTGCGCAGCTAATAACAGCATCGTGGCCAGCCGAACGGTTGAAAAATTCTGAGTCCAGATTAATCAATTGGCGTGTTGTCGAATGGAACCACGAATTTGCCAGGCCAGGCCGACAAAGATTTTTGGTTTTGTCTGAAGGCGCAGCCGAAACGCGAACACCTCGCTGCCGCCGGGCTGCGCAAACAGTTTAATGTTGTCTGTTTCGCGCCGCGGTTACGTGCCCGGAAATTAACGAAAAGAGGGGCAGTCTGGTTCGTTGAGGCAATGTTCCCAGGCTATTTCTTCGCCCAGTTCGACTACGCAACTCAGCGTCGCGCAGTCGAACATGCGCCGGGGGTTCGTGGCCTTGTCAAGTTTGGCGATCGATTAGCCACGATCGATGCGCCTACAATAGAAGGTCTGCGAAGAAGAATGGAAGCGAACGAGACCGTCACGATCGATCCGGAAATCAAGGTTGGTCAGGAGGTCCAAATTGCCCACGGACCGTTCCTGGGCCTGGAGGCACTTGTCACTCAATTATTACCGGCCTCAGAGCGTGTCCGAGTATTACTGGAGTTTCTCGGACGCTCGGTCCAAATGGAAGTCTCTAAGGCGACGCTGATTCAACGGCGGCTTCCCGCGATTTCCTAATACTGCCGGCAAGTGGCAGATCTGATCGACCGCCCCCACGGTTACAAAGAGAGAGAAAAAGTCTCGTTTACAGCGCTTGAACGCGCGAATTACGCGTTTCTATGGACGGGCCCACCGACGAAGCTAGTCCCTTTGCCATGTCGTCTCACCTGCGCAGCGCGTGCAATCAGATGGAAGCCATCTCTGTCCTCGTAGCCTTCTGGCGCCTTGTGAATCATTAATGCCAGGGTACCAAAAGAGGTGATGCCGAGGCCGAGCGCGCTCGCGAGA
Organism: Verrucomicrobiota bacterium; assembly: GCA_003217965.1. GTDB lineage: Bacteria > Verrucomicrobiota > Verrucomicrobiia > Chthoniobacterales > UBA10450 > AV69. The sequence continues at coordinate 1,878 of QHNB01000143.1, forward strand.
ATCAGTAACATGCCTAAGAATAGAGCATAAATGGTGCCGAGAGCGCTAGTTAGTCAAGTTTGAGCATGCTTGGGGGCGTTCAATCTCAGGTCGTGTGCGCTGGGGCGCCGCTAAATGACATCAGTTTCAAAGCAAGTATCTGACATCAAACAGCTTAAATCCTCGAATTTTTGCCATTTTGCGACGTTTGGTAAATCCGCTTTCGACAGGTCTCAGGAGTGTCACCAAATTGAACACTTGAGAATCTTTTTTGTGAATCGAGAAGGAACTCTCTAGAACTGCTGTTTAGTGCCTAAGGCGCACCCATCGCGATCATGACGCCGCCCTCGGACCAGCTCCCATTCGTGGCGACCGATCGCCGACTTTTTCAGGTTATTGGCGTCGCGCTAATCCTTCTGTTTGCACTAGGCAACCTGCCTTGGACGCTAGATGACTATGATCAGGCAAAACAGGCTTTTGTTTCCTATCAAATGCTTGAACAGCACCGTTGGCTCTTCCAAACCACCCCGACCGAGGGTCTGCCGGCACGAGGCGAACGTCACAGCCCATTTCATATTAACAGCAAACCGCCAGCAATCGGCTGGGCTTCAGTTGTGTTTTACGAAATCACGCGCTCGTGGGATTTGGCTTGGCGATTGCCATCGTTTTTGGCAGCCATCGCCCTTGCTTTTCTGATTTTTGCTACCGCAAAAAAGGCCTTTGGTGATTTGCCCGCGCTGGCCGCGCTCTCTGCTTTTGGGTTCAACTTATTCAGTCCACGGCTGGCGACGCTTGTTCGCACCGATATGCCATTGGCTTTGGTTTGCTTCGCGATCGGAGTACTCATGTTCGATAAAGCACGAACCGGGCGGGATTGGACAGCACGCCAGCGCGTGATCCTGTTTGCGTTCCTCGTTGCCGGCTTATTTATCAAAGGACCAATCGTGTATGCGTTTGTCCTGCCGCCCGTCATCATTTATCAAATTCTTCAAAAATGGCGTGGCGATTTGCCAACGGTGTGGAGCGGATGGTGGCCATGGTGTGGTTCATTTGCGATCTTCCTCGCCTGGGTAATCACCGGTGTTCTCTTCGTTCCTGGATTCTACCACGATGTCATTCAGGTCGAATTTGCGGAACGATTCCGTGAAGGTATTCACCATTCGCAGCCGCTGCTCTTTTATCTAGCACATCTGCTGCACAAATTCGGGCCGTGGAGTTGGTTGATGATCGTGCTGTTTGTCTTGGTCATGCGCGGCAATCGTATTGGCGGCCGCACCTGGTTTAGGAGTATCTCGCCAGAGATGTGTTGGCTGCTCGCCTGGACGCTGGGCGGAATCGTGGTGATGTCACTCATTCCGTCGAAGCGCCCGGACCGCATTTTCCCATCGCTTCCTCCGCTTTGTTTATTGCTCGCGGCGCAATTAAATTATTTTAGGCAATCTAAGCATTCCGAAGCACTCCTTCGACGCATCGTTATCGGAGGGATTGTGGCGTCCGCAGTTTACGCAGGCGGTTACACCGCAACGCGCGTAATTCAAGGCTATCGAACCCACCGTGACGCCCTGGAAGAATTTGGAAGGGAAGTTCGCCGTAATGCGCAAACATCTCATCTCCGCTATGAGGTCGTTCGTGCACCGGATGAAGGGCTCCTTCTTTATTTGCAACGACCCCGATTTCTAACCTTCGATCATGCCGTCGAGCTATGGCGAGCGGGAGCACTCGATGGACTGGTGCTGCGCGCAAACGACCAATTCAGGTCCCAACTGCCAGAAATAGAATTGCCGCCGCGTTTGAACGCCATCAAGGATCACGACAGTGGCACGAAGTATATTTTCGTGACTCGGAGACCCACTAGCGACCGGGTCGCACCTTGATTGCAACTTTACCGGCAATTCAGGCTGTGAAACACTTCCTAATCAAATATTTCGGATCCAAGCGTAGTCGGTCTCTGGTTTCACTCGGCTGCCTCCTGCTGATCTGTCTTGTTGGCTATCTCGATTACATCTCCGGTTTCGAGAACTCGATGCTCCTTTTTTATCTGGCGCCGATTGCGATCGCGACTTGGTATTGTGGCGTTGGTTGGGGCGGAGTAATCGCACTTCTCAGTGTCATTGCTGGGCTCATTTCCGATCTCGCCGCCGGCATACCACAATTACGACCATGGAATTTGGCATGCGAGTTCGTAGCTTATTTAGTTTTTGTGTTCCTTGTAGCACGGTGGCACGAACTGCTAAGTAAAATGCAATCTCGCGTAGACCAAAGAACCGCGGCCTTGCGACAAGAACTCGCGACCCGTCGGCGTCTGGAAAAGGAAATCTCTGTTGTCGCTGAGCAGGAACGAGAACGACTTGGCCGGGAATTGCACGACAGCCTCTGCCAGCATTTGGTTGGGACGAGCCTTCTTGCGCAGACGGTGGCCGTTCAGGCTGGTGAACTCGATCCGAACATCGGAGAGAAAGCGCACAAGGTCGCGAACCTGGTCGACAAAGGAATCGAGCTTTCGCGCGAGATTGCACGCGGGTTACTCTCGTTTGAGCTTGATACTGACCTTCTTGATGCTTTGAAGGGACTGGCACGATCGATTACCTACGAGCGCAAGATTGAGTGTCGCTTTGAAAGCGAGGCCGACATTCCCATTTCGCGCGAAGTGGCAAACCATCTGTATTGGATCGCGCGCGAAGCCGTCATCAATTCGGCAAAACATGCTCGCGCCACGGGCATCCTGATTCGACTTGATCGATCTAGAACAGGCCTGCGCCTGGTGGTCGCTGATGACGGCTCGGGCTTAAACAACGCGGACTCCAACAAGGGCGGCATTGGAATGAAAGTGATGCGACAGCGTGCCCACCTTGCTGGAGGATCGCTCACGATTTCCCCGAATATTCCGCACGGAACATTGATTTGCTGTGAAGTGCCGATAGCTTTTGAAGATGACCGCTTCGGAGCCTGAAGGAAAAAAGGCGCGGGTTTTTCTCGTCGACGACCATGCCGTAGTTCGCGAAGGATTACGTGGCCTCATCGAACAAGAACATGATTTAACCATTTGCGGCGAGAGCGGCGACGCGGCCGATGCGCTAAGCAGAATCCAAGCGACACGTCCCGACTTGGTCTTACTGGATTTGTCACTTCGGCAGGGATCCGGCATGGAGCTACTAAAAGATCTAGCAATTCAAGATCCATCCGTGCCCGTTCTCGTTTTATCGATGCACGACGAAATGATTTACGCCGAACGAGCTCTTCGTGCCGGAGCCCGTGGCTATGTCATGAAAGGCAGTACTTCTCAGCAAGTCATCACCGCCATCCGTCGCGTTTTGTCCGGAAAGGTATTCATCAGCGATGGAGTGATGTCGTCGATCGCCACAAAATTAGGCCGGCCAAAGAGTGATCGCCCACCAATTCACCGCTTGAGCGATCGGGAACTGCAAGTATTCGAGTTTTTAGGACAAGGCCTAAGTACTTCACAAATTGCCGAGCGAATGCATCTGTCGGTGAAAACGGTACAAGTTTACTTCGCCCGCCTGAAAGAAAAGTTTGGAGTAACCGGTGCAAAAGAGTTACTCCGCGAAGCCTTTCGCTGGAACGAGACCGGCGTGACGTAGTCGGCTCTCACAAGTTGTTAGGCAAAGATCGGCCGGAATCCGCCGAGTTGGTCAAGCATTCTGCGACTGGCGGCACTACTTAAAACTATAGTTCTGCTCGTAAGCATAGAGAAAGCACTGATGAGCGGCCGCACGGCTAAATTGAGCTAACTTTCTCCGGTTTATTGAGGCGTTGCGCTTCCATCCATTGGCATATCGCCTGACTTCCGTATCACAACGTCACTAAAAGTAGGAAAATTGCGCACCAACTGACTCCGGCGATGGCCCGCCAAGCCCAAAGTATCTTCGACCGAAGAATATTACCTATGCCGGTTTGGACGTCAGTCGGACATTTATCGACGCGCTGAATAAACAAGGTGTCCACGCGATAGAATGGGATTTGCAATCGGCCGCACCTTTGCCTCGGCCTGATTACGTGACCATGCAAAGCTCCCTCTGTTATTTCTTGCCGGATCCGGTGCCCGTGATCAAGCGAATGCTGGCGGCGCGAACAAGGCTGTCATCATCGCGGAGCCGATTCGTAACCTGTCTACCAGTCGCTCGCCATTCGTGGCGAAAATCGCGGTGAAACTATCCGGGCCGGGTGGCGATCGCGCCCAGAGGTTCAACGAGCAATCTCTGGACAGACTGTTTGAGGGCTTTTCCTCGCGATTGAGCCGTTCCTTCAAAATTTCGGGTGGCCGAGAGAAAGTCTATGTGCTCACTGCGGCCGCGTCGCCAGCCGATTCGTCATGATGCTGAAGGCCAGAATTCTCAAGGGTTACTGTAATAAAGGCGAATACGCGCGGCGAAAAATAGAGCAGCCGACTTGCTGACGACCGCGCGCGGCTCCTCGCGCGATGCCTTTGTGGCGAACGGAATGGCGCCGCCAGTTCTCAAGATGATGAGCCAATTCGATTTGCGAAAAGATGTGCCGCGGGCGCAAATCGACAAGACGCTGATTTTCCCCACTCGGACGAGCCGGCGGCAGTTTCTGCTTCAAGTTACTGCTGCCGCTACTGCCTTTGCCCTCGGTCCACGATTCCTGGCGCTTGCGCAAGCCGCCGCAACCGAAGCAACCAAAACGGCGGATTTATCCACGCATGAGGCAGTAAACGTTCATCTCAGAATTAACGGCAAAGACTACGCGATCGATCAACTTGATCCGCGCGTGACCGTACTCGATTTGCTGCGGGA
>QHNB01000144.1 GCA_003217965.1 Verrucomicrobiota bacterium
GGATTTGGGGCTGAAAGTCGGCATTCTGCCGACCGGGCGACTGGATGCAATCACGGATGTGGCTGGAGTCGAAGTTGGCCACACTACCATCATCCGTGGCGATGACGTGCGGACGGGCGTTACCGCCATCGTTCCGCATTCCGGCAATCTCTATCGCGAGAAAGTGCCGGGTGCGGTTTTTGTGGGTAATGGTTTCGGCAAGCTGGCCGGGTTCACGCAAGTGGACGAAATGGGCGACATCGAAACGCCGATCCTGCTCACTTCAACGACAAGCGTGCCGCGTGTGGCAGGCGCGCTGATCAGTTACATGCTCGCTTTGCCGGCCAATGAGGATGTCCTCTCGATCAACCCGGTGGTGGGCGAAACAAATGATGGATATCTGAGCGACATTCGCGGGCGTCACATCACGCCCGAGGATGTGTTCGGAGCCATCAAGAATGCCAAGAGCGGCCCGGTCGAAGAAGGCGCAGTGGGCGCGGGCACTGGAACGGTCGTGTTCGGTTTTAAGGGAGGCATCGGAACCTCATCCCGCCGACTGCCACCGAAGCTCGGTGGCTACACAGTAGGTGTTCTCGTGCAGACGAACTTTGGTGGGGTGCTCACGATTTCGGGCGCTCCGGTCGGTCGGGAACTCGGGCAATACTACCTCCGCGAGGAAGTTCAACAGATGGGCGGCACGAAAGATCAGGGAAATGGATCGGTGATGATCGTCGTCGCGACCGACGCGCCCATGGACGCACGGAACCTGAAGCGGTTGGCAGCGAGAGCATGGCTGGGCGTGGCTCGAACAGGAAGCTCGGGCTCGAACGGTAGCGGGGATTATGCCATTGCGTTCTCCACGGCACCGCAGGTGCGTATACGAACAGAGGATAAGGCGCTAACGCGGCACGGCGAAGTGCTGACGAATGACGCTATGTCGCCATTGTTTCTGGCGGTGATCGAAGCGACTGAGGAGGCTGTTTACAACTCGATGTTCCGCGCCAAAACGATGACTTCGCATGGACACACAGTCGAGGCCCTACCAATTGAAAAGACAACTGAGATCCTGAGGAAGTACGGAGTCATAAAGTAGAGGGTGAACTATTAACGGCGCGCTCTTTGTTACGCGCCCGAGTGGATGAAAAATTATTCTCCTTTAATTACGAACTTTCGTCTAATCTAATTAAGCCAGCAGCCGATGCTGGGAATATGGTGACGCTACGCAAAGATTCCACGTACCGATTAGTTACCATCGCTGTTCTCATTTCACTTTCCCTAGCTGGTTGTAATCGGAATCAGTCGCAGACTGCTCAGCAATCGACAGTCAAGCCGACGCCTGGCGGCCACTCTCAAACTAAGGCTCTTCGAGCGGCGAGTGCGGTTGGCTATGATGGCAAGCAGTTGCAGAAGCAGGTCGATAAAGTTTTGGACCAGAAAGAAAAGCGCGACAGAGATTTGGAGAACGAACTGGACAATACTGGTCCCTAAACGCATGTCTTTAGATTACGATGACGGTGGCGCAGCAGGTGTGCCGAACGCAGGACCGCGCGAAAGACCGTCGCACGACGCCTACGGTTGGCCCTCCGCGCTGACAACATGCCAATAGAACTTCTGAGAGGGGGCAGGCTGAAAGCCAACGAGTTGATGAAACGCGACGGTAGCGAGCGGATCCAAATACGTCTGGTTACTTAAACGGAAATCACGAGAAAGAATCAGCCGCTGTTTTGGCTGATTTGGCGTGGGTGAGCCAAATTCTGATACGTCCACGACGTCCACGTGGATCAGGATGGTTCTTACGTGCCACGACGAGCCGTTATAAACTGTGCATTCAAGCGTTCCGCTGTTAGACACGCTCGCCGTTCCCTGAAGACGGACCAATTGGTCAGCTGGCAGTGATTTGTCAGGTACGGGTTCGGGACAATTCTTCTCTTCGGCGTTAATGCGCAGCGCATTCGATGCGTTACCGGCGATCCACCAGTTTAGCCGAGCATTCCGAAAGTATTGTTTAGCACCCGCGAAATCGCGTTCCTGCAGAAGTTTCCGCGCAAGGGCTTGATCGCTTAGTGCTCGTTTGGTCGCTGCCCGCCCCGCCACAACCATGAATGTCGCCGCTGCAGCTATCGCTAAAACGCCGACGGTCCATAACAATTGACGCCTTGACATATTCGCGACAACAACTCCGGTGAGAGCTGCGAACGTCACGTTCACCACTAACTGCGCGATATTAATCTGCGAGTCCGGCGGCATCGCATAAAACGGCGAATATTCGCGCCTGACTTCGCTCCGATTATTCAACAAAATGCGTGGAACAAATGCCATCGCGATGAGAGCGCATACGGCCGCCAAAAGCAGTGTTCGCCCTAGCCGTCTTTGGGTGGGTTGTGTCGCTCCGTCCAAAATGTCGTGTGCGCGGGTTTAGTCTGTTTTCTTAATCTGTGACGGAGTATCGACCACGATTTCCGGATTGCCTTTGCAGAGAACAATCTTGCCCGTGATCGACACGGTTCCGCCCGTTAAGTTTGTTCGCATTTGAAAACTGGTCGGCTGAAGCCTTCGGTATATGTGCCGTAAATAACTGGTTCAGGTAACGAGCCCCAAAGTTGGCAACTTTGTCAGTTACCGTTGCTGTTTCGCCGACGTGTTTTGTGGCTTCGGCTGCTGAGGGCGCTTTTGCTTGTTGGCCGTAAGCAGAGATTGCGAATGCCAAGAACGCTGCTGTAATTGTCGCGCGCACGTGCGACCGGTTTTAACGCTGCAACAAAGCTCGTGCAAGCTTCTGCTATCCTCTAAAATTGCGGAAGAGAAGTTACGTTGAGCTACGACGGGGCACTGCAATTCCGGTTCACCCAAGGCCGAGCGGGAGACGCGGTCACGCTAGCTGCCGGGACGTTGTTCGCCTCAACACTCCGAGGCAAAAGGTGGCCCTTGGGTATACTGGGCCGCTGGGCACATCACTCCCTTAGCGGTTTAGTGGCCGCCATGGCCGTGAACCGTATTGTGTGCGCCTCCTCGGCCACCCTTACCGGAGACTACCTGGCCATTTCCAAAACGAACGGCGCTCTTGCCATGCACGCTGCTGCTCTTGCCATGCACGGTGGTGCTCTTGCCATGCACGGTGGTGCTCTTGCCATGCATGGTGCTCTTGCTATGGCCCCCATGAGCATGCAGCGTTGCCTGGCTCGACCGGTGTGCGGCGCTCACGAGCTTGCCGAGGTTGAGGCCGTAGTCGTGCGCAATTTCACCCCAGCCTTCGCCAGCTTTGAACTTCCCTGCGATCGTTTCGAAGCTTTGGCCAGATGCGTTGGCGAGCAAGTTTGCATGTTCCAAGTCTCCGTAGCCGAGCCCGGTCGCTGCCTTCTGGGTTTGGAGTGTATCGACAGGAACTCCGGTTTCGTCTGAAATTCTCGTCAAGACGTGCGTGCCTCCGGTCGTAGCAGCCGCGTGCGAAACAGCGACGCCGAACACGAGGAGAAACGCCACGGTGATTAAACTTAACGTTTTCATATGCACAATAATTAAATCAATGTTCTATAGAGAAGGTTCGGTTTTGACGCGGCCAATGGTCCCCTGTGACGTAAAAATGAGCCGCTGACTTATGCGTCCGTCGTTCGCAAAATATCACAATGGTGGAGTGTTCGTGGAGTAGGGTCAGAGCTAAGTATTGACACAAGGAGCTGCTGGGTGGTCGATGCTGACCCCGGCGATGGTCGCTGGTACGTTGTGAAATCAGACGAACTGCTCAGCGCCTTTCTGAAGCTGGAAGCAGCATTACTGTGATTTGGTAATGGCATGCTGTAAGTCCGTCCCGTTCTAACCGGCACAGGCTTTGCTTTCCTACCCGGCCGGGCGCCACTTTTCGCTCATAAATAGGAGCGTTGGCCCACCCGATATGGAAGAGGCACAAGAAAGTGGAGGCGAAGACCTCATGCAGGACGCTTGATGAAGCAGTTCGCCTGTCGGTATTTCTACGAAGGTTCCTGGTGGGGAATCAATCTCTCCGCCTATGACTGGGCTGACGCGGAGGCTCGTGCGAGAACATTAGGCCTTCAGCTCGACAGCGAAATCGGTGCGATCGATCCTGCTTTTGAGGATGCCGGCGTGTGCGGGCGACTTTGGACCATCCTAAGAAATATTACTCGTTAAAGAGGAGAATAAGCCACCTGTAACCACACGAAATGGTCGCTGGCCCACGACGGGTGGTACGCACCGTGCTGAACTGGCAACTTCTTCAGCATGCGTTCGTATCGACTCGTAGCTGCGCTGGCACTCAGTTCCGTGACTGGGTGTTCGAAATCGCCTTCGGCGGCTAATCCACCGATGGCAACCCCAACTCCGGTACCGGTGCATACGCCTGCTCGTTCGCCCGCCCCATCGCGTCCTCCTAAGCAAAACTCTACTGGAGTGGCGGCTGTCGCCTCAATGCCTCCGCGCGCGCGGCGTCTCGCCCCTGAAGGTACCTATTTTCTCCTACGGTTTGTTTCGATTACGACGCCGTCTGGAGTAGTGGGGTTACCACCCGGAATGAAGGTGACTGCTCTAGCACACCGCGACACGTCATTCGAAGTTACTGACGCTGACAACCATGTATTTCAGGTAACGGAGTCAGAGATTACCAACGATATTGATTTAGGCGTTGCCGCAGGTCGGCGCGATGCCGCCCTGCAATCGCGGATACAGAATCAGATTGCCACTGACGTTCGTAAATATGACGAGGAACAGGCAAAACGTTGGGCGGAAGAAGAGAAGGCTGCAAAACAACGAACCCCAGGCAAGCCGCGTCCCCAATAATAACTCGGTTTGACGGAGTGATAGTTAGTTTTTGCTGCCGCTGTAGGGCAGCTCTTCAGGTAGAGATAGAGCCGTAGCGCGGCGGGTTTCATCACGTTCTGAGCCGTGGAGATCAGCGCCAGCCGATTGTGTGCGACGATGCCGATCCGTCGTTATTCCTTTCTACTTTGGGGGAGGTCCGCCAGTGCGATCAGATTTCTAGGCAATTGATCGAGCCGGTCAACCACCTCCGGCCGTAAGCGCCACGCGGTGGGAAGCTACCGTTGCATAACCCGTAGAAAAGCTAGACCTGCGTAATCATTCAATTTTGGATCGCCGGATCGCGACTCGGCCTTGGCGCTGGCTCGCGCAGGATCCAAATTGTTTGCGCACAAACTTGGGAACGGAAGCGGGCTATCCTACAATGGCCGTCCTTTACTGAGCAATTTCACGACGGTGATCACCATGTAAATTACTGGCCAGGCTGAGGCCACGACGACCACTCCAAATACCGCCATTTCTTTGGCGTGTTCTCGCGCCGATTCGATCATGAATTCGCGACTTAAATTGTAAAAAGTCCGAAATTCGGATCGGCCATCTCCATCAAACGAGGAAGAATAGCCTCGCCATCCGTCAGACCCTGAATGAAAGAAATAGTCGGTTTGTGGAAACCGCTTCCTGCCGCTACTGGAATGACGCTCGGGTTTCATCGCCTCTGATCCACAACTTGGATCATTCCCGTGAGATACTATGCCAGCGTCTCATCTATTTAACCAGTCCCGAATCGTCTAGTCTGGAAATTGATGTTGCATCTACGAAGCGGAATGTGACCCAGGAATGCAACAGTTTCGTGCAATCAAGAAAATGCATCGACAACGGCCCTGTAATGCATCAGGCCGCTGCGGCCGTGAATCGTGCGATCCTTGTTTTCGACTTATTCTATTTTACCGCCAGTAACCGGCGGTCCACATCCAACCGCCCGGGGTGCGCACCCAGTGACCCTCGACCCACACAGCGCTTGGATTGGGACGTACGACCCAGGTGCCGGGAACCCATTGGTAGCCTGCTCCGGTCCAACGCCAGTACCCGCGTGTCCAAACGTATCGCGCTCCGGGCGAAACTGTTCGTGCTTCGACCCGAACAGGCGGCGGAGCCTGAGTCACGAGGACCTCTCGCGTGACAGGCCGTGCGACCGGGCCGGTCGTGGTGACTTCCTGGGTAGTCGTGGTGGTTGTTGTCACCGCCGCTGGTTCCTCGGCGCAGCCGGCCAACGCCAAAGGCGTCAGCGCCAATACATAAATACCGATTCTCATATAAGTCTCCTCGCCAAGGATTCGTTTTACATGACCGACTCGGCTTTGTTCGAACTGGTAATCACAGTTTTGGTGAATGCATCAGGCGCATGTTGTTGCTCGCCACGGCGAGCAGGCCTTGCGCTTAGCAAATCCACGGCTGAGGTTTTGCTCGTTAGAGGATCGTCTTCTTCCCGTTTATGGAACCGCCCGCTCAGTCCGCGCGGGCTGGCACAATCCCGAAGAAGCGGTATTGCCACCAACCCCGCCAGGCACTAGCCGCCTGCTTTCAGCGGTCCAGGCCCGTCAACTCCTGTTGATTGTGTAAGTTCGAACAAGTAAACGGTTTTCCTGGA
>QHNB01000145.1 GCA_003217965.1 Verrucomicrobiota bacterium
ATCGCTCGGCACGTCGAGCGGCCTTATGCGCTCGATTATATCGAGCGCTGCTTTACGGACTGGACGGAACTGCATGGCGACCGCCGTTTCGCCGACGATAAAGCAATGCCATGCGGCCTGGCCAAATTGGGCAAGCGACGCTGTGTCGTAGTGACGAACCAAAAAGGCCGCAACACCAAGGAAAACGTAATGCGCAATTTTGGCTGCGCCCATCCCGAAGGTTATCGCAAGGCCTTGCGGATCATGCGACTGGGTCAAAAATTTCGTCTCCCCATCATCTCCCTCATCGACACGCCCGGAGCTTTCCCGGGCATCGGGTCAGAAGAGCGTCACATCGCGGAGGCGATCGCAGTCAATCTTCGCGAGATGATGACGCTGCGGATTCCCATTCTTGCCGCGGTCATCGGCGAAGGCGGTTCCGGCGGCGCCCTCGGCATCGGCGTCGCCGATCATGTCATGATCTTTGAAAATGCGTATTACTCCGTCATTAGCCCGGAAGCGTGCTCAGCCATTCTCTGGAAGGATCGGCGGCACGCGGCCGAAGCAGCCGAAGCCCTCAAGCTAACTGCGCACGATTTATGGCAGCTGGGAGTTGTCGATGAGATCGTGCCAGAACCAGAGGGAGGAGCGCATCGGGATCATGAAAAATCCGCATCCGTTTTAGGAGAAGCGCTACGCCACAATCTTGAGCGATTGCTCGCCACTCCCTTGGAGCAGTTGCTCGAGAAGCGCTACGCAAAATTCCGTCGTCTTGGAAATTTCGCCGAATTATCGGCGGACGGCGCGAGTGCCTGAGCGGCTGCTGGACAAAGCCAATGAAAATCGGGTTCACCATAATCGGCGCATTGCTCGCTTGCGTCGCATCAGCCGGGGCAAACACTCCGTCTTTTCGTTTCGATCGCGACACATTCGCCTTCGCCAACATGACCGTGTTCGAATACGAGAATGGAATTGCTCATCTGCGCCGGGGGGCGGAGGCAAAGCAGCGGCGGTACACCCGGCGTTGTTTCGTTCTGAGCCGGACCGCGATCCAGTTCCACAAATTTGCGCGTTTTGATCCACATGCACCACGGTTGGATGATCGGGCCCTTGCGCAAAGAATTCGGATGGTGACCAGGCACCCCGTTTGGCGCGAGCCATTGCCCGAAAATGAGCGCGTTGTTTTTCCGGGCTATGCCAGCCTGCGCGAAATGAGTAAAGCACATGGTCTCCTTTTCCAGGAAACAGTTGGTCATGGCTGGCCGACTTACTGGCGCCCAGGAAATTACCGGATGATTTTTGTCCAGAGCAGGGGCTATCAGGAGAAAACGCATGCAAACTTGGAAGTAGCGTTAGCACGGGGGGAATTGTTTGCCGCTTACCTGACCACACTTCCGCAACGGTTATCGATCAACCACGCCGTGCTGGTCTTTGCCAAAGAGAAGAGCGACTCTCCCAGCCGCGACAACTATCTGGTCTATGATTCGAACCACCCGGAAAAACCGCGGCATCTCTGGTGGTCGGAACGCGATCATGCCTTCGGCTTCGAGAAGGATTGGGACTTTGTCGGGGGGAACGTACGGGCGTATCAAATTTACGGCAAACCGCTCCAGTAACTCCAGCCGGCGCAATTAGAACTGGCGCTCGAGCACCAACGGCGGTCTCGGGCGACGTTCGCCGAACCGAAGCGGAACCTGCGCTGGAAATAGAAAACGCAACGCCGGATCGACTCGACGTCCCCAAGTCGCCTCCGTGTGACTCGCCTTCTCGTCTTCCATGTATTGAAGATCGTCATCGAGCCGCCAACCTTTATCGATCAGCAGATCGCGCAGTTTGCGCGTATTTTCCCAGCCCGGCTCGGCCGTCCCGGTATCGAGCCAGATTCTGAGAGGAAGTTTCCGCTCGAGTTCCTCGACCCTTTTCAAGATCACGCTGTCATCCCACCAAACCGAGGGCGACATCACGAGAAGGCGACTGAATACATCGGGATAACAAAGTCCCACGTACATCGTTAAGAGTCCGGCTAGGGAAGAACCTCCCACGCCCGTCGCACTGGCCTCGCGCCGGGTGCGGTATCTGCGGTCAATAAACGGTTTCAATTCTTCAACCACGAACCGCGCGTAATTTCCGGCGAAGCCCTTACTGCGTCGTTTCTTTTCCCGATCGATCAGCCCGCGTGTTGGCGCGTATTCGTGAACGCGATCCTTTCCGGCATTATCAATCGCGATAATAATGAGCGGCTCAACTAACCGGGATCCGATTAAACGCTGCGCCGTTTCGTCCACTCCCCATTCGACTCCGGCGAACGCAGTTGCGGCATCGAACAGATTTTGACCATCTTGCAAGTAGAGGACGGGGTACCGTTTCACGATCGAACGGCGATAACCCGGCGGAAGATAGACCAGAACATCGCGCCGATTCTTGAGAATGCGCGACTTGAACCGCGAATGTCGTTGAATATTTCCGGTGAGAGTGTGCTCTGGCATTTTGCGAACGAGAGCTATCCGCGAATAAGGCCGCATTGTCCACCCGCGGACGCTTCGATTTCGCGCTTGGCAGCGCTGCCTTGGCGGATAATGCTCGATGTGCGGTCACCCTTCTCCCCATGCAAGAGCGTTATATCCGCTGGTGGACACCCCATTTGAGCCGTGACTTCGAGATGCTGGCCTTCGGCCCGGGCGGCGGACTTCCGCTCGTCATTTTTCCAACCTCCTTTGGACGCTATTGTCAAATTAAGGATTTTGGATTGATCGATGCAGTCGCGTCGTTCGTCGATAGCGGTCGCGTCACGATTTACTGCCCCGATGCGATTGATCTGGACAGTTTCTATAACAAATCCATTCATCCAGCCGATCGAATGCGGACGCATCTCGCCTACGAGAATGTAATCGTCCGCGATGTCTTCGATATCGGGCGGCGTGAGTGCTCAACTCACCGCGTTGCGGTCTGTGGCGCAAGCCTGGGCGCCTTGTGTCTCTCCGGGATCCTAAACGCCAAAGGTATTCGCCACTGGCTTGATGACCGGAAATGGTGCGGGCATGAGTGGAAATATTGGCGCGACATGCTCCCCTATTATTTGTCGAAGATTTAATGCCGTTCCTAGGTGCCTTGGTCATCTCGAGCGAATATGCCAGTCCGGCTCGGACCGAGACATCTTTGATCATTATTCGATGTTTGTTTTTTGCCGCGCGCGGCATCATTCCCATTTAAAGAAGCCAGTCGTGGACTTTCGTCGTGACGTCGGCCCGGACACTGTAATGATTTCCCATCTGATAATAATCGGAGATTCCTCGGCTTCGCTCGGAATGACAGAGTAACCGATTACACCACGCCCATGAAAAAAATCGGCATCTTATTCGGTCAGGAAAACTCGTTTCCGTGGGCATTTATCGATCGTGTCAATCAGAAAACCGGCGGTAAAGAGATTGTCGCCGAGGCCGTCAAAATCGACAAAGTCATCCAGGGCGAATCGTGCGGCTACGATGTGATTGTCGATCGAATTTCGCAGGATGTGCCCTTTTATCGCGGTTTTCTCAAGAACGCTGCACTCGCCGGCACAGCGGTGCTAAATAATCCGTTCTGGTGGAGCGCTGACGACAAATTTTTCAATAACGCTTTGGCAATAAAAATCGGGGTCGCGGTTCCTCGCACCGTCCTGCTGCCGTCGCACGAAGTTCCGCCAGAAACAAACGCGAATTCTTTCCGCAATTTGGCTTATCCTCTCGACTGGGAAGCGATCTTCGATTACGTCGGCTGGCCCGCGTTCTTCAAACCATTTGCCGGCGGCGGCTGCAAAAACGTCTACCGCCTGCACAATCCAGAGGAGTTTTACCGGGCTTACAGCGAGACGGGCCAATTGGTGATGATGCTGCAGGAAGAAGTGAAGTTTGAAATGTACTTCCGATGCTACTCGATTGATCAGCGCCAGGTGCGGATCATGAATTACGAACCGCGTCATCCTTATCATTTGCGTTATCAAACGGAGTGGCAGGCTCCGAAAGAGATTCTCGAGAAAGTGGAATGGGGAGTACTCCAGTTAAACCAGTATCTTGGCTACGATTTGAATACGGTCGAGTTCGCTGTCCGCAAAGGTGAGCCGCTCGCAATCGATTTTTGCAACCCCGCCCCCGACGCTGAAGTCACGTCGGTCGGACAGGCAAATTTTGATTGGGTAGTGAACGCGGTATCTGATATGGCGATCCGGAAAGCGCGCGAGCACGAACCTGGTCGTAACAATTTGACCTGGGGCAAATTTGTTCAGGCAGTGATTGGCCATCGTTCTCTCGGAGATTTGAGATTGAAATAGCTTATCCGGCTTAGCGCTGACACCTCGGGCACCAGGCGGTTGTTCGTCCACCGATTGTCGTACGGCGCAAGATCGTGCCGTCTCGTGGGCACTTCCCGCCGTCTCGCCACCGTTCGTGAATAAGCCAATTCGTTGATGGATCGGACAAATCGGGTGCCATGATCCGGAGCGATTCGCGGGCGACAAATCGCGTCGCCCGAAAAATCGCCCCGCGTTCTTTTGGAGTCAAAGAGCCTGCCCTTTTCGACGGCAAAACTTTCGCGCGCCAAAGAATTTCGTCAGCCATCCAATTGCCAACGCCGGAAAAGCCGGATTGCATCAATAGAACGGCTTTGATTGGAGGCTTGCCATGACGATTTAGAAAGTCCTCGAAGAATGCGCGGCGAAAACTCGCCGAAGCGATCTCTGGGATCGCGCTGTTCCACCAAACCGGTTCGTCCTTACCGTGATGAAATTGGGCCCGGCCAAACTGGCGTGAATCGGTAAAAACGAGCGCCCGATCGCGCTGGTAGAGAACGAGATGGTCGTGTTTGGCCGGCCGAAAGCTGGTTGACTCGACGCGTAGCCTGCCGGTCATACCGAGGTGAAGGCCGAGCCAATTATCGCCGGAAAAGCAAAAAAGCATCCGTTTGCCACGCGCTTCCGAACGCAAGAGTCGCGCACCGATCAGGTTCTCCCGCAACGCAGAGGTATCGGTCCCGCGGAAAAGGTATTTTCGCGGATGCAGCGATACTTTGAGAACGCGATCTCCAATTCCGGCGTCCCATTGTCGCCGGAAATATTCGACTTCCGCCAGTTCTGGCATCGCGCAGAATAGCCCCGCGAACCGGCCGGGCAATGCCCGCACGGCTTTGCCAGTAGCTTTGGCGTGCTAAATTTTAATTAAATGGAAAAAGTGATTATCGTCGGAAGCGGCTGCGCCGGATTGACCGCAGCAATCTATGCGGCGCGCGCGCAACTAAGTCCCCTTGTCCTCGAAGGCAGTCAGCCCGGGGGCCAACTTTCCACGACAACCATGGTCGAAAATTTTCCCGGATTCCCCGATGGCGTCGATGGTCCGCAGTTGATCATGAACATGCATGCCCAGGCCGAAAAATTCGGAGCGCGTTTTTCCTATTCGGAGGCAACTGGGTTCGAGCCGCTCAACTCTCACATCCGATTGCAAATAGATGATTCGGAGTGGCTCGAAACGGAGTCGCTCATCATCGCAAGTGGCGCATCGGCCCGCTATCTTGGACTGGAAAATGAAGAAAAATTGATCGGCCACGGACTAACCTCATGTGCCACTTGTGATGGCGCTTTTTACCGGAACGTGCCGGTGGCGGTCATTGGTGGGGGGGATTCCGCGGCCGAGGAAGCGCTTTTCCTCACCCGCCTCGCTTCAAAAATATATTTGATTCACCGCCGCGACACGCTGCGCGCGTCCAAAATCATGGCTGGCCGAGTGCTCGCGCACAAAAAGATCGAGCCGATCTGGAATACGGTCGTCGTCCGCTACGTTCCCGACGAGAACGGCGAGATGAGCGCCATCGACTTGCGAAACGTGATTACTCACAAAGAGAGGCGACTGCCGGTCGCGTGTGTTTTCGTCGCCATCGGTCATGACCCGAATGCCAAGCCCTACAGCGGCAAGCTCGAAATGGACAAGGACGGGTATCTCATCACCAAGCGGTTGGTCGAGAGCAAGCACCCTGGAGTTTTCATTGCCGGCGATGTCGCAGATCGCGTTTACAAGCAGGCCGTAACCGCGGCCGGGGCGGGCTGCGCCGCCGCAATCGAAGCCGAGCGTTATTTGAGCAGGCTCAAGTGATTTTGGAATTGCGAATTCCGATTTGCGATTCGCCCGAGACATGACGGAACAGGAGATGATCACCCGGACGAAGAAGTTCGCACTTCGTATCATGAAACTCGTCGGGGCATTGCCGAAGACCGTTCAGGGACGTGCGATCTCGAATCAGCTGATGCGCAGCGGCACTTCGGTAGCGGCAAACTATCGCGCCGCCTGTCGCGCCCGATCGAAGCCGGAATTCCTTGCGAAGCTTGGAACGGTGGAAGAGGAAGCCGACGAATCGCAAATCTCTTGAAGCTTTGCGATCTCACCCAATTCTATTCGCCTCTGAGCGGTGGTGTAAAGCGGTACGT
>QHNB01000146.1:0-2273 GCA_003217965.1 Verrucomicrobiota bacterium
CTTCGCCGAGGGAAACAACAGGAGTTGCATTCGTGACGGGCAGGTAATTCCGATAGCGTGCAATCACTCCCCCTCCCCGCGATTTTTCGACACCGTCTGGCATGAAGAACGCGGTAAAGGTGCCGAAAAGCATTGCAAAACGCACGCGCTCGTTTTGGTTTACTCGCTTGCGCTTATGCCGTCATTGACGAAAGAACAAAAACTGCGGCTGCTAACGATTTTGCTCGAAAGTCGTCACGGCGATCTACGTGAACAAAATCTGAATCGGCAGGGCAAAGGTCATTTCCATGTTTCGGGAATGGGCCACGAGGCGATGGCAGCGATTTCGGTGCAGATGCAAGCTGACGATTACATCGTGCCGTACTATCGCGACCGCGCGCTCGTGCTCGGTCGAGGTGTGAGTTCGCGACAGCTGGCGAGCGATTATTTCGCAAAGGCAAAGAGCGAAAGTCATGGGCGGCAGATGCCGTCTCATTACAGTTGTGCCGAGAAACACATCTGGAGCGTGCCGACGCCGACCGGATCACAACTGCTGCCGGCATGCGGAATCGCGTGGGGTATCAAGCTCGACGGCAAAAAAGCGGCGGTGGTGACAACGGTAGGCGATGCCGCAACTCGTCAGGGTGACTTTTACGAAGCAATCTGTTTTGCCAAAGAACGGAAATTACCATTGTTGTTTGTGGTCGAAGACAACGGCTACGGCATCAGCAGTCCGACCCGAAAGATTAATCCTCGTGCGCTCGACGTGGTAGAGCCGAAAGATTGGCGCGAGATCGACGGTTCCAACGTCGAGCAAGTCTACAACGCAACGGCTGAAGCTTTCGCACACATCCGCGAAGGCAAAGGCCCAATATTTTTTTGGGTAATGATGGAACGGCTGTCGAGTCACACCAGCTCGGACGATCACCGGCTTTACCGCAGCGAAGACGAATTGAAACAAGCCGAAAAATGCGATCCGTTGCGAGTCTGGAAGGAGCGGCTGATCGCCAAGGGCATCATCACGTCAGAGGACTATGGCAAGCTCGACGATGAGATTAAGGAGCGTATTCGCCGTGAGTTTCTCGAGGCGGAGAAAGAACAGGATCCTTCACCCGGGGAGCTTTATTTGGAGGTAACGGGAGAATTTCCGCGATTGACCGATGAGATTCTGCCGCCCGGCAAATACCGCATTGGGGATACTATCAATAAGACGTTGCGCCTTGGTCTGGAACGCGACAAGCGTCGCATCATTTTCGGCGAAGACATCGAGGATCCGAAAGGCGGCGTTTTCCGGCTTACACAAAAGCTTTCTACCGAATTTCCGCAGCAAGTTTTCAATTCGCCACTCGCTGAATCTACCATTCTCGGTGTCGCTTGCGGCCTGGGCTCCTACGGGAAGCGGCCGGTGTTCGAGCTGCAATTCATTGACTTCGTTGGCCCGGCTTGGAACCAACTCGCCACCAACATCTGCAATCTACGCTGGCGTTCATTCGGAGCGTGGAAATGCCCGATGGTGATCTACGCTCCCTATGGCGCTTATCTGCCTGGTGGCAGTCTCTGGCATAGTCAGGCAAACGAGGCCGCGCTGGCGCATTATCCCGGCCTGTCCATCGTCATCCCCTCCACTCCGGAAGACGCCGCCGGGCTTTTATGGACGGCAATGCATTGCGAAGGCCCGGTCATTTTCCTCATTCCCAAACACATGTTTTGGGCGGAGCGCGAAAGTACCGAACCGGTCCGGGCCGTCCCGTTGGGCAAAGCCAGAAAACGGACGACCGGATCGGACCTTACTCTAATTGCCTGGGGTAATACGGTAGAAAAAGCACTCGAAGCAATCGAACAAATCGGCGCCGAAGTCAGCATCGAACTGCTCGATCTTCGTTCAATCGTGCCGTGGGACCGCGAGGCCGTGGAAGAATCTGTGCGCCGAACCGGGCGCGTCATTATTGTTCAGGAAGACACAGAAAACTGCAGTGCCGGTCAGATGATCATCACCCATCTGACGTCACAGCCGGAGTTGTGGAATGAGATGGTTAGTCCGCCAATTCTCGTTAGCAAAGGCAATGTCATGATCGGTTATAACCCGATCTATGAATACACGGCCCTGCCGGACACTCAGCGTATCGTAGCCGCGATCCGCCGGTCGATGTCGATGCGCGGCGCGCGAACGGCTGCGCCTGTTGCTGAGCGGGTCCAAGCCCAACCCAGGCCGCTTGCCCTAGGCGCGGCGGTAGCGAAAACAGAGACAACAACGCGCCGCGCGCAGAGCATCACTGTTCCGGTCATGGGCGAAG
>QHNB01000146.1:2317-8319 GCA_003217965.1 Verrucomicrobiota bacterium
CCGGATGGGCGAATGGAAGGTTGAAGTTGGAGCGACTGTCGCAATCGGACAGGAACTCGGAACAATTCTCGCCGAAACCGCGACTTTGGAAGATCAAATGCAGATCGCTTCGGCCGCGTCGGCGGATGGAAGACAGAATGGTGTAGCTGCCGCCGTCCCTGGCGGCAGAGGCTCTGCCCCCGAGGAGACGCGTAAACACGATATTGAACCTGCCCTCTCGCCGACAATAATCCGCAAGCTCGGCCGAGTTATTCCCGCGAATTTGCAGATCGATGCGCGCTGGGATGCCATTCGCTCCGCACGTGAGACGGCAAAAAAGCACAACAAGAAAAATGCGGCCTCGCCCTCGGCAATGATCGCCTGGGCGGTAGTGCGCGCGATGGAAAGGCATGCCCCGTTCCGCCGCCTCATTCTGGAGGACGACACGATTGTCGAAAACGAAAACTTTGATCTTGGAATTGCCGTCGCCTTGGAAGGTGATCGCCTCGCCACTGCGGTCATCGCGAAAGCCAATCAAAAAAGGTGGGAAGAATTTATCGAGATCTATCGCAAAACTGTCGATGAAACTCGGGGCGGACGAGTCGACGCCATGAATGCGCCGGTCGTGATCAGCAGCCTTGGCGCGTTCGGGGTCCGGGCAGCAGCCCCTATCGTCGTCCCCCCATCAGTCGGAACGCTTTTTGTCGGCTCGGCTCATCGCGAGATTATTGTAAATGGAAAGAAAAACGAGAGCACGGAAGTAATTACCCTTTCGCTGACGTTTGATCATCGGGTCGTTAACGGGGCTGGCGCGGCGAATTTCGCGCACGAAATCAAAGAGCAAATCGAGAATTTCGTTGTTCCAGCCAACGCCCCAACTAAGTCTTGAGCCAGTTCGGGGCGCGCTTCTCGTTGAATGCTGCGATGCCTTCGCTTGCTTCGGCTGAGCTGCGGGCCTGCATGTGATGGTGCAATGCCAGCTGAACGTCGGTCTTTACCGATCTACCCCAAAGTTCCTCAATTAAACGCTTCGTTTGGACGACCGCGCTCGGCGCGCCTTGCAACACTTTTTCGGCGAAGCTTTCCGCTTCCGCCATGACATTCTCAGCGGGCACGACACGGTTAACCAATCCTATTTCATGCGCCCGTTCGGCATCGATCAGGTCCGAGCCGAGTAACAACTCGCGCATATCGCGTTCGCGCAGTTGGCGGCGCAAAAACGTCATGACCAGGCCCGCAACCAAGCCACGGCGGACTTCTGGATAACCAATTTTCGTTTTTTCTGCAGCGACAACATAATCACACGCTGACATAAGTCCCGCTCCGCCCGCGACGGCGGCGCCGTGCACTGCCGCCATGGTGACAAGCCGACTTTGGCTAAGAGCGATCAATGTTTCCGCCACAAGGTCGGCCGTGTCGTGCGCTTTCGTTTGGTCAGCTGCTTCCTTTAAATCCAATCCTGTGCAGAACGCCGCTCCCGCTCCCCGCAGAATCAGGATCCGCCGATCTGGATCGTCCGACGCCATCTTGATGGCCGAAACTAATTCGCTAAGTAATTGGAGTGAGAGCGCATTGCGCCGTTCCGGCCGATTCAAGGTCAGGATCGTAACGCGTCTGTCATTCTTTTCGATCTGGACGAGGGGCATGGTTCGGTTACATGAGTTACGAGGGCACAGGAGTTACATTGTTAAATTGTAATTTGCAGCGCGGCAAAGGTCGCGCTTCTGAATTGTTCTGCCAGTAACTTTCCATGATCGAATCTGTCAAGGTTATCGAGTGTCCCCGCGATGCATGGCAAGGACTCCAGCGTTACATTCCGGCGGAGCGAAAGGCCGAATACTTACACGGGCTTGTCTCTGCAGGGTTCCGGCACATCGACGCGGTGAGTTTCGTTTCGCCTAAAGCTGTGCCACAGATGGCCGACAGCGAACAGGTGCTAGAACAACTCGGGCCGGTTGAAGGCGTCGAGATCATCGGGATTGTGGTTAACGAAAAGGGCGCCGAACGCGCGATCGCGACAGAACGCGTGAGCACGCTCGGCTATCCATATTCAATCTCTAAGACGTTCCTGCGTAGAAATCAGAACCAATCGCCCCAGGAGAACGAGGCGGTGCTGAAGAAGATCAAAGATCGCGCCGACGAAGCCGGTCTGACAGTGGTCGCCTATATTTCCATGGCCTTTGGTAATCCTTACGGCGACCCTTGGAGTGAAAAGAAACTCGCGGAAGCCGCGAAAACCATAGCCGGGATAGGCATTCCCTCCATTTCAATCGCGGACACCGTCGGAGCCGCCACGCCGGAACTGGTTCATCGAGTCATGACGGCGGTCCTGCGCGATTGCGGTCAGTACGAGGTAGGAGTTCACCTGCATAGCACGCGCGCGGGAGCAACGGCGAAAGTATTAGCCGCCTATGACGCAGGCTGCCGCCGTTTCGACGCCGCCATTGGCGGACTTGGCGGTTGTCCCTTTGCGCAAGATGAGCTCGTCGGTAACATTCCGACCGAAGAAGTTTTAGGTGCGCTGGAACAGCGCGGGTTGAAGCTGCCCATCGGGGACCGGATCTCAGGCGTGATAGCTATGAATGCCGCAATCAGCGCCGAATTCTCGACCGGCTAAACCTGAATCACGCCGGTGTGGAATCGGCCTTTCGGCATCGGGCGCGAAAGGTAGCCGAGCAACCGAATAAGAATGTCGCGTGTCTCATGCGGCTGGATAATGGCGTCGACCCAGCCCCGCGCCGCTCCATAGCGAATATCCGTTTGTTCCTCATAAGATGCTTTCACTTGCGCACGCAATTGCTCGAGCTCTTCCGGCGTTGTCTTCTTGTCTCCGCGTTCGCGAGCGCGAGCGAGAATAGAGAAAACAGTATCCGAGGCTTGGGCTGCCCCCATCACCGCGTAGCGCGCATTCGGCCATGCGAGGATGAAGCGCGGGTCGTAGGCCTTGCCGCAGAGCGCATAGTTGCCAGCGCCAAATGAACCGCCCACCACAACCGTAATCTTCGGGACAATAGAATTACTGACAGCGTTCACGAGCTTCGCACCGCTCCGGATGATCCCGCTTTGTTCCGCAGCTCTTCCAACCATGAAGCCAGTAACATCCTGGAAAAAGATCAGCGGCAATCCGACTTGATTGCAATCCATGACAAATCGGGCGGCCTTGTCGGCGCTATCAGAATAGATGACCCCGCCCATTTGGATTCCTTCGGTCTTGGTGCGGACTTGAATCCGCTGACTGGCAATAATACCAACGGCGCGGCCGCCGATACGCGCGTAAGCCGTGACCAGCGTCTTGCCATAATCGGTTTTGTATTCGTCAAGCGACTCGCCGTCCACGATCGAGGCGAGCAAATCGTGAGCATCGTACGGTTTGTTACCGTCGAGGCTAACGAGGTCGTAAAGCGCCTGTGGAGATTTAGCTGGCTTGTGGGCCGACTGTTCGGCATCGCGTTGACGAGATGTTGATTCAGGCAACAAAGAAACCAGAGATCGCAAACGATTTAGGCATGATTCATCGTTCTCTTCGTAAAAATCCACAGTGCCGCTGATCTCGGCATGCATCTCGGCACCGCCGAGTTCTTCCTGGTCCACCACCTGTCCAATTGCCGCCTTGACCAACGACGGACCGGCCAGGTAGAGCCCGCTACCTTTCGTCATCAAGATTTTGTCGCACAGGACGGGCAGATACGCGCCACCTGCGACGCAGTTGCCCATGATGGCAGCAAACTGCGGAACGCCCGCGGCCGAGAGGACGGAATTGTTGCGAAAAATTCGACCGAAATCATCCTCGTCCGGAAAAATCTCGTCCTGCATCGGCAGGAAAACTCCGGCGGAATCGACCAAATAAATCAGCGGCAGGTTGTTTTCGAAAGCGATCCGCTGCGCGCGAATCACCTTCTTTGTCGTTTGCGGAAAGAAGGCACCGGCTTTGACGGTTGCGTCATTGGCAATGATCAGGCACGGAACATCCTCAACATTCCCGATTCCCGTGATCACCCCGGCTGCGGCAATATGGCCCCATTGTTGGTACATCTTGTAGGCGGCCCACAGGCCGACTTCGAAAAATGGCGCGCTTGGATCGAGCAGTCGGGTGATGCGTTCGCGGGCAAACAAGCGTCCAAGTTTGTGCTGGCGCTCTTGTCCGGCTTTCCCGCCTCCTTCGCGTAGCCGCGCCTCTTCCGCGAGAATTTTGGCAGAACGATCGCGCAGCGTTTCTCGCATCGTGCTGGGAGTTCGACTCGACATTGTCCGATGCACGCTTAATCCGCCGCGCTCGTTAACTCAAGCGTGCCGGTGCGGCCTTAGAATACGTCGGAGTCGGAGTGATATCCCGAATCGCCGCGAATACTGCGCAAACGATTTCGGCTCCCGCGTTCTGAATCCGCCCGATTAAAGCGGCCGAGAGTAAGCTTTACCAGAAATGGCACCGCGGCCAATGTTCCAATGGACATGAGAGCGATGGCGGTCGCCTGGCGAGCAGGACGTTTGATCCGGTCCGCCACCAAGAGTCCGACGCCGAGGCCAAGCGCCGTCCGGGTCAAAGTAAGCAGTGGATCGACCGGCAAATCGTCGCGCGACTTCGGAATGGAAATGGTGAGCGCCATTGGCGTATTCCTATACGGCGGGGTAGCGAAAAATAAATGGGAAATTGTTGCGCGGTCCTGGGAAACGACCGACGAACGTCAGAGGTGCCATGGCTAAGGAGATGTATGCATTGATTCTCGCCGGTGGGAGCGGCGAACGTTTTTGGCCACTTAGCCGGCGTTCACTTCCCAAGCAATTGTTGCGCCTCATCTCAGACCGGAGCCTGCTCGAGGAAACAATCGCGCGTCTGGAGGGCCTTATTCCACCCGAGCGCATCGTTGTTCTAACGAATGTCGACCAGGAAAAGGGGGTGCGCTCGACCCTAAAACAGTTTCCGCAATGCAACGTCATCGCCGAGCCGGCAAAGCGTGACACTGCGGCTGCGGTTGCGCTGGGTGTTGCTTGGGTGGCAGCGCGTGATCACAACGCGACGATGATTGTCCTGCCTGCCGATCACGTCATCAAAGACACAGCGGCGTTTCAAAAAACAATCCGAACTGCCGCGCGCGCGGCGGAGGAAAAAAATGCCCTGATCACAATTGGAATTCGACCCACATCACCCCACCCAGGATTTGGTTACATCGAAATGGGCGACGCCGTTCCAGGCAATCCCGGTCTCTTTCGAGTAGTTCGATTTCGGGAAAAACCGAACGTCGACCTGGCCGAATCGTTCATTCGCAAGGGCAACTTCCGGTGGAATGCGGGAATGTTCGTTTGGAGTGTGCCGATGATTTTAACGGAATTTAACCGGCACGCGCCAGAGCTTAGCCGCTTTATTTCAATCAGCAGCGCACCGGCACGATTTGAGAAAGCCTTGAGCGAACGCTTCGCCAAGCTTCCAAAAATCTCGTTCGATTATGCATTAATGGAACACGCCGATCGCGTGCTCATGGTGGAAGCCGAATTTGATTGGGACGATGTTGGTGGCTGGCAAGCGGTCGCGCGCTATTTCGAAAAGGATCGCACCGGCAATGTTGCTAACTGTGAGGTAACCACGCTCGAGGCCAGCGACAATATCGTTTTCGACGAGGGCGGCTCCAGTATCGCCCTCTTGGGTGTCAACAATCTCATTGTAGTGCGTACTCGCGACGCCGTGCTCGTTTGTCACCGGCATCACGCGGAGAAGATCAAGAATCTCGTCGCCAAGCTGCCGGAGAAATTGCAGTGAATGAAGCGCGTGCTTGGCGTTGATCTTGGGGACGCTCGAACGGGGCTCGCTATTTCAGATGAATTGCGAATGCTGGCCCATCCGCTCGAAACGATCGAGAGCAACTCGGTCGAAACGGTCGCGCAACGCATCAAAGCGATTATGTCTGAAAAAGATATCGACTGCGTCGTCATCGGTTTGCCCCGGAACATGGACGGTTCGCTCGGAAAAAGCGCGGAACAAGTCCAACGGTTCGTCGCGAAACTAACCGGCATGATTAATTGCCAAGTCG
>QHNB01000147.1 GCA_003217965.1 Verrucomicrobiota bacterium
TGGCCATTATCTGGCTGGCCTTGCCGGCTGGGAAGCCGTCGTATTTTTCGGTCTTGGGGTGGCCTTAGTGCTGGTCGAGGCGCTCTTCTTCGCCCATTCGACCATCGTCTTCGGCGTTGTCGGGGCCTTCCTCATCCTAGCATCGCTCTTCTGGGCCATGATCGATCGCTATCCCGATCAACCGCTCGTCCCGTCGACAAAGATGCTCCTGATTCCGATGCTGAATCTCTCCATCGCAATCATTGCCTCGATTCTTGTGATCTCGTTGCTTGCCCGCTATCTGCCGCGCACCAGCTTATATCGACGGTTCGCTTTGCTCGCGGCCAATCCGTCCGGTCCATCTTTCGCCACTGTTCCTCGCCAGTTCGCCACCGCGCTACCGGTTGTGCCAGGCGCGAAAGGAATGGCCGTAACAACCTTGCGCCCGAGTGGTAAAGGTAAATTCGGAGATCGCGTTCTGGATGTGATCACTGCCGGAGATTTTATTTCCGCAGAAACCCCTATTGTGGTCTCGCAAATCGACGGCATGCGGGTCGTCGTGGTTCGAGCTTCGGCGTGATCGCCAATCTCTTGATCTGCTAACCGCCGGCTACAACGCGAATTAGCTCGATTTTATCGCCATCCTGCATGGCGCGTCTCTGCCACTCCCCGCGGTGAAGTGCCTTGCCGTTGTGCTCGATCAACAGTGTCTCCGGAATGAGTTTCAGTTCCT
This sequence comes from Verrucomicrobiota bacterium, assembly GCA_003217965.1. Lineage (GTDB taxonomy): Bacteria > Verrucomicrobiota > Verrucomicrobiia > Chthoniobacterales > UBA10450 > AV69. The sequence goes on from QHNB01000147.1 coordinate 713, forward strand.
GAACCAATCCGTCGATCGTCTGTGGATCGGCAATTGAATGGGACTGACCGTTTACAATGATTTTCACGTCTCGGTAAGCGCCATGTCCCAATCTTTCCAAACCGGTTCAAGCCCCTGGCGGCGCAGAATATCCGCGATCTCTTGAGGCGAACGCGAGTCGCTAATTTCGAATTGCCCGGTGGCGACCTCCGAGTCCGCGATGGGAACTTCTGGTGGGACTATCCGCCCGCGAACAGTGCGATGAATGTGGGCCCGGCCTTGATGCGTGTAACCACCCGGTTCCGTATGACTGCCGGCGCTCATCATCGTCACACCTACGGTCGTCAGCAGGTCACGTAATTCCGCATGTTCACGCGTGCTCAAGACGATGCCAACCTGCGGGAAAGTGACACGCAATGCGGCAACGAGTTGCACCAGATCGCGATCATTCATTGGGAAAAGCGGGCGAAATTCCCCCGCCGCGGGCCGGAGCCGGGGGACGCTCACCGTAATCGAAGATTTCCAGCAGCGTTTGAGCAGGTACTCGAGATGCGCAGCCAGCGCGATCGCGTCCTCACGCCACGGTGCCAGGCCAAAGAGCGCACCAATCCCGATACGACGAAAGCCGGCATCGTAGCCGCGCTCTGGAGATCGCAGTCGCCAGTCGAAATCTCTCTTCGGTCCGATAGCGTGCACTTCGGCATATACAGCCCGATTGTAGGTTTCTTGATAAACGACGAGCCCTTCCGCACCTGCTATAACGATCGGAGTGTATTCCTCCGTTTCCATCGGCCCGACCTCAATTGCGATTGAGGAAAAATCGTGACGCAAGGCCCGAATGCATTCCGCGAGATAATCGCCACTGACAAATTTGGGGTGCTCACCGGCAACCAGAAGCAACTGGCGGAAACCCTCGCGTGCGAGGTGCTGCCCTTCTTTCACCACTTCTTCCACCGAGAGCGTCACGCGTAAGATGGAATTCTCACGGGAGAATCCGCAGTAGCGACAGCTATTAATGCATTCGTTTGACAGGTAAAGCGGAGCAAAGAGCCGCATGGTGCGGCCGAAATACCGAAACGTGAGTTCTCGCGCCCGCACTGCGAGCGCATCCAGCTGCTCATCTGTCTTGGGCGTGAGCAGCGAGGCGAAAGAAGAGACTGTGTCGCTTCTTTCCAAACCGATGCTGTCCAGAACCCGAGTGAAAGACATGCTTCAGTTTCGCGAAAGCTCGCTCAGCGCGCAAATGACCTCGGTCGCGGATCGACATCGACAAAACGAAACGGCGGCATCTGATGATCAGATGCCGCCGTCCGAATTTATTCTAAGAATCGTCTAAAACGCGAATGTAATACCGCTGCGGACCATGCCGAAGTTGTTCTTCGGTCCATCGACCACATTCCAGCTGAAATCACTCATCCAGCCGATCGTTGGAGTGAAGCGCACTTCCATGCCGCCACCAAACTGGCCAACAGCCTTTGTCTCGTTGTCGCGACTACTCTGGGCGATAATGGTGCCGTCCGGTGCGAACAGTGTCACGTTGCGGCCGCCGCCACCAAAGATCGCGCCGCCGCCGGCAAAGGCGTAAGGTGCGAACCGAGTGCACGGAATTGGATAACGAATTGTAAGGGTCCCGAGCACGCTCCCGGCTGCCCCGCTATCGTTGCTCTCGCTGATGGCAAAACCGTTACTTCCGACAAAAGTGCGGTTTTGTTGATTCCGCGCCAATCCATAGCCCTCAATTCCGATACCAAAGTAGCGATGGAAAAAATATTTGGCGTCAATACCGCCACCCCAGGCGTGATCGACCCCGAGATACCTGTCATCTCGCCAGTCTGTACCGGTAAAGGCATAGGTGCCCCACAAGCTGACGTCCCACTCTTGATCGCGATACCACTCGGGACAAGGTGGCGGCCCCTGCACCGCTTTCATTTCTTTGCTCGACGTATAGGTCTCGGTCCCGCCGAAAGCCACAGACGCGACCACAGTTAGGGCACAAATCATGCCGATAAGCCTTTTCATCATTCCTCCTTGGTTTGATTTCCTCCTTGCGGCCATATCACAAACCGATATCGCCCCATTGTCAATAACGGATTATGGATCAGCAGCGGATGTGCCAAACACCCGCTATGACTTTAGCTCCGCCCCCGTCGTTGCGTCGGTAATGATGAACTTCTCGTGGTGGAACGACGGGTCGCCGCGGAACATTAACCTGCCCGCGTAACGTCGTTCCAGCTCGATCAAGAGTTCTTCGTCTTCCTCTTTCAATCGCCTGAGCACGTCCGGATTGAGGATGACGCGAAACTCATGCACGCTCTCTTGGTATTTGCGCATGACCGAATTGAGCGTTCGATGCAACTCGACGCTCGTTGTCATGGAGGTTTTGACTACGCCACGGCCCTGGCAGTAGGGGCAGTTTTCGTAAATCGAATCGCTCAGGCTTTCTTGGGCGCGTTGCCGGGTCATTTCCATCAAACCGAGCGGCGAAATTGGCAGGACATGAGTCTTGGCCTTGTCGCGTTTGAGGCGCTCTTTCGTTAACTGGTAAACCGTCTGCTGGTCTTTGCGGCTCTTCATGTCAATAAAATCGCTGATAATGAGACCCCCAACATTCCGAAGCCGCAGTTGACGGGCGATCTCGTCGGCCGCTTCCAGGTTGGTTTGCAAAATCGTTTTCTCGACATCGCGCCCGCCTTTGTTCCGGCCGGTATTCACGTCGATCGCGACCAAAGCTTCGGTTTCGTCAATCACGATATAGCCCCCGCACTTGAGCCACACCTGGCGATGAAAGGCGTCATCGATTTGTTTTTGTACGCCAAACGTCTCGAAGATGGGCGACGCCCCATCGTAATAATGCAAACGATTGCGCGAACGACGCGAAATATCGCCGATAAGAGTGCTCATCCGCTCTATGGCATTGCGATCGTCGCAAACGACTTCGTCAATTTCCTCCGTCAGAAAATCGCGCACAGTTCGCTCGATTAGGTCGGGCTCTTCAAAAACACGATAAGGGGCCGGATGATCTTTGATCGTCTGCTCCACCTTGGCCCAGTGCTCGAGCAGGAAACGCAAATCGCGCACAAAGTAGCGGGCGCGCTGGCCTTCACCAACCGTGCGAATGATCACCCCGACGCCTTCGGGGACGTCCAGTTCACGTAGAATTTTCCGAAGTCGTTCCCGTTCCTTCGTATCCTCAATCTTGCGCGAAATACCGCTGCGATCGCTGAACGGCATGAGTACGAGATAGCGCCCGGCAAAGCTCAAATTGGTCGTCACTCGCGGTCCTTTGCTACCAATCGGGCCCTTAGTCACCTGAACAATAACGTCCGATCCGACCGGATAAATATTTGGAATGTCTTTTGCCGTGATCCGTTTGCGGTGACTGCGCTTGTTCGGGCGATCGATCTCCTCGATGCCACTATCGAGCGCAGCCGGAATCGCATCCCAAAAGTGGAGGAAAGCGTTTTTCTCGAAGCCGATGTCGACAAACATCGCCTTCAATCCCATCTCGATGTTTTTGACCCGCCCCTTATAAACGGAGCCAACAATGTTGCGAGTGCTATTGCGCTCGACGCTATATTCTTCCAGCCGTCCGTTCTCGAGTAACGCTACGCGCCGCTCGAGTTTCTCCACACTGACAACTAACTTGTTCCCGGTCTTGCGCGGGATCCCTAAAATCTTTCGAACCTTCTCGATCATAATTAAAATACTCAGTTCCTGACGAAGCCGACTGCTTCGCCCGTCTATGCAAGATTGTGGATTGCATCATTAGCGTCCGCCTGGCCGGCGCACCGGTGGCGGAGTCGGCAGCGGTGCCGGATTTTTGTGACCGCCGAATAAACGTTGAAAAAAGTTTTGTTTTTGCGGTGGCGGCGTGGCGACGGGGAGTGCCCGAGCAACGCGCGCTTGTCGTCCACTCACTTTGCCCTGCGCATCCGCTTCCGGTTCCACTGCCGGATCATCGCCGGCTCCAGCCATCTGTGTGTCGGCTGTTTGTGAATCATCGCCATGCTCTTCATCGGTCCCGGTCACGCTTGTCTGAGCGTCCTTAAAAGTTACGTCCTTGATCGGCGTAAACGGATTCGGATGATGAGCGGGTGCAAGCCAGGCCACTTGTGGCGAAAAGGTGCCCGCATCCATCGCCAGGGTGCGCTCCAGGATGCGCGTCGCGATCGGGCCGGCGACCGATCCGCCATGCTCACCACCCTGCACCATGACCGCGACGACATATTTCGGTTGATCGAACGGCGCGAAGCAACAGAACCACGCAATGGTGTCTTTCTTTCCGTTGGTACTTGCCTGAGCAGTGCCTGTTTTTCCCGCGACTTGCACGTCTTTCAATCGTGCACGACCGCCTGTTCCGCCATCTTCGTTCACCACTTTCCAAAGGCCGCGCCGAATCATCTCTATCTGCTCGCGCGAAAAATCGTTGCGCAGATCGGCATCGACTTTTGGCTGCGGTGAAACAGGTACTCCGTTTTCATCGAGCGCGGGGCTGCCGTCCTGATTCAGGACTTTGTCGACCAGGCGAGGATAATACGAGACGCCGCCATTCGCGACCGCCGCGTATGCCATCGCCATTTGCAGCGGTGACGCCAACACATATCCCTGACCGATCGACACGTTGGCAGTGTAAGCTTGAGACCAACGTTCCCGCGGGTAATGAATCGCCATCCACTCCGGTCCGGGCATGATTCCCGGTTGTTCACCAGTGAGATGAATGCCGGTTTCTTTTCCAAGTCCGAGAGCGTCACCGGTTTTATCGATCGAATCGATTCCAGCGGCATTCCCGTATTGATAGAAAAAGGAGTCGCACGAAACTTTAATCGCGTCAGTCAATCCGAGGGTGCCGTGGGCGCCACCCTTTTCGGCAACCCAGCATCGAAAATAATGGTCGCCGTAACTGACGCCGCCGCTGCAGTTGAACCGCGCGTTCGACATATTCCGTCGCAATCCGGCGAGCGAAGTCACAATCTTAAAGGTTGAACCGGGCGGAAACGTGCTAATGGCGCGATTAACCAATGGTCGCGCCTCATCTTTTTGTAATGTTGTCCAATCCTTGGCTTTAATACTCGGAATGAAAGTATTGGGATCGAACGACGGCACCGACACCATCGCCAGCACATCGCCGTTGTTCGGATCGACCACTACCGCCGCACCACGCGCGATCGAGCGCAACGCCTCATCCGCGATCGATTGGATGCGCGCGTCGATCGTGAGATAAACGTTCGCCCCCTGCTTTGGCGGATCCTCCCGCAGCACGCCATCGATGACCCCCTTGGCGTTGCGCCGCAAATAACGCACACCGGGTTTGCCCCGTAGATATTGATCAAACGTTTTTTCCACGTTCGACTTACCCTCGACGTCTCCCTGATAAAAAGTGAACTTCTTCGCTTCTTCTTTATTGGTGTCGTCCGGAGGACCGACGTAACCCAGCAGATGCGCGCCTAACGCACCATATACATATGAGCGCACCGGTTTGATCGCGATATCCACACCCGGCAATCCGACATCATGTTCAGAGAATTTTGCCATCGTCGGGAAATCAATATCTTTGATGTAGCTGTACGGAACCTCGGTATTGGTCCGGTAATGTTTTTGTAGCTGTCCTGCGTTGTAATCGCGGACCA
>QHNB01000148.1 GCA_003217965.1 Verrucomicrobiota bacterium
AACTGTCAACGCGTCATTCTTTTGGCAAATACGCCGCCAAATCCTTCTTCGGTCCGCGTATTGTTGCCATGAAAAGAATTCCTTGGCGGGCTCGCACCGCGCCTGTCCATCCTTCTTGCTCCAAAAATCGCCAGCCCTGAAATTCTTCCGGTTGTCCGGTTTTCGAGCTGCGACGAGCTGGAAACAAAAAAAGCTGCATCCGTTTTTCTGAGACGCCGATCTGCGCCACTCGCCCTGCCTCATCATCATTGAACACGCGCACCCCGATTGCCCGCAGTTGCGAAAATTCCGGAGGTACGTCGTAATGTTCGAGCCTGTATTTCATGACGAATAAATCGCTCAGCGTGCCTGCCTCCGCTTTGACTGGGTCGAATTGCGACACACGTGTCGTGCTCGCAACACTCAAAAGTTTCTTGGCGATAGGGGCGCCCGGAAAGGTATGCATCTGCTCATCAAATTTGATCCAGACCACCACCGCGATCACAGCCAGGGCGATACCGATGGCTAGGATTGCGGGATGACCAGCCGTAGATCTCCAGCTCCGTTTCGCGCCCTCGACGAGTTTTTCATTTGCGAACCACTCCGCAATTTCCGCCGGGACTGGAGTCGACTTCACCAGCTTCGCCATAGCCTGATCGAAGGCTCGCTGCCGTGAAAAATCTTTCTTGCGTTTTTTGGCGCGCGCGATTGCCGCTCGCATTCGTCGGTCACACGCGGCGCCATCGTCGATTGGAGCGCAATCCGCCAGGGCGCGCAACCCGCGGGGTAGCCGTTTCATTGCACCGGCGCAGGCACGGCCGCATTGAGCCAGGCTTGAAACTCCCGGCGGCCAAACGCAATCGCGTGTGCCAATTCCCCCAGTTTCAGCTCCAGCATCGACATAATTTCCCGATAACTGAATTCATCAAGATAGAACAGGGCGAGAGCGCTCCGTTGTGGATCGGGCGCGGCCGAAATCCAGATCGCCAGTTGCTCAAGATCAAGTTGAGCGATCTGCTCCGGCGCGTGTTCGGAGACGTCGGCGAGATTACTTTCGAGGACTTCCGGCTGCACACCTTTCGCCGTGACGTCCAAACAGCGCCATCGCGCCTGACGAAAAAACCAGTACCGATCCGGCGGCGGATCCTGGTTGGCAGAATGGAATGCCGCTTCTCGCAATGTGTCTTGAAAGACTTCCTGGGCTTTGGCGGCGTCACCCGTCATCAAAAAACAAAATCGATAGAGTTGCGGGAGAGTTCGGGCCGGCACTACTAGAACTCGAAAGCAGGGATTTTAAATAGTGCAAGCGCTGGCCAAGTGATTCGGATCAGGCGGCCATGCGTAAACGCTGCCCAACTTCCTCTGCGTTTTCACGACTGTTAAAAGCGGAGACACGAAAAAAACAAATATAAGGGGCGTTGGTGCCGCCATGGACCGTGAATCCAGCGCTCGTCGCCGCGTCGCGCAAAATACGGGCGTTGCCCATATAATGATCGATCAATGCCTGCACCTGTCGCCGGCCGGCTTCACTGTAGAGCGCCTCCGCCCCGCGTTGAACCGGATAACTTACGCCGTTGGATTTTGTGCTCCAGCGCCGATGCCACAAGGGATGAAGAGGTAGACTCTTGTCGCCACCAGTTTTTGCGCGGACTGAGCGCGGCATCACCGTAAAACCGCACCGTACTCCGGTGAATCCGCCAGTTTTGGAGAAGCTGCGAAACTCGATCGCGTATTCGGCCGCGCCCGGAATCTCGTAAATCGAGTGAGGAAAAGCAGGATCGCCGATGTAGGCCTCGTAGGCGGCGTCGAATAGAATCAAAGCATTGTGTTCGCGCGCATAATCGATCCAACGCGACAATCGCTCGGACGATGCCACGGCGCCGGTTGGATTGTTGGGGAAACAGAGGTAGACCACATCGACGTGCTCCTTCGGCGGATCGGCCACGAAATTATTTTCGATGGTGCACGGCAAATAGGTGATTCCTTCGTAGCTACCGTCGTTCCGCACCTGTCCGGTATGACCAGCCATGACATTGGTATCGACGTAAACTGGATAAACCGGATCGGTGATCGCGATTTTGTTCTGATGTCCAAGAATATCCAGGATGTTACCGCAATCGCATTTCGATCCGTCCGACACGAAAATCTCATCCTCACTGATCTCGATGCCACGGTCGCGATAGTCCGACTGGGCGATTTTGCTTCGCAAGAACTCGTAGCCCTGTTCCGGGCCGTAGCCGCGAAAGGTTTCGCGGGCACCAAGCTCTCCCACCGCCTGCTTCATCGCGGAGACGGCAGCTTGCGGCAGCGGCTCCGTCACGTCGCCAATTCCGCACCGAATTAAACGCTTCGCCGCTTCAGGGTTGTTTTCGCAAAATGCCCGTACCCGGCGCGCGATTTCCGGGAATAGATACCCGGCCTGGAGCTTGAGATAATTCTCGTTGAGGTACGCCATTAATCGGAGGGACGCGCTCCGTCGCGTCCACAGTTGAGTGGGCTCGGGCCCCTGCTACAGTCGATTTTAGATTCGGTTATTTCCCGGAGCGCCGCGCAACTTCATCCCAGTTCACCACGTTCCACCACGCTTTGATGTAATCGGGACGCCGGTTTTGATACTTGAGGTAATAAGCGTGTTCCCACACGTCCACACCCAAGAGTGGCGTGTTGCCATCCATTAACGGTGAATCCTGATTGGGAGTGGATGTAATCTCCAGCTTGCCGTTTTTGTTTCTGATCAACCAGGCCCAGCCGCTGCCGAATCGACCGGCGCCAGCCGCCGCCAGTTTTTCCTTAAACGCGTCGAAGCTTCCGAATGTTGAATTAATTTCGTCCGCAAGTTTGCCTTTGGGCGCACCGCCTTTACCGGGGCCCATGATTTGCCAGAAGAACGAGTGATTGGCGTGTCCACCTCCATTGTTGCGCACCACTGTGCGAATGTTTTCCGGCACGTCATTCAGGTTTCGGATCAAATCCTCAACCGATTTTTTCTCGAGATTGGCGTGATCTTTGAGCGCGTTATTTACATTCGTGATGTAGGTCTGGTGATGTTTGGTGTAATGAATTTCCATCGTCCGCGCGTCGATGTGCGGCTCGAGCGCGTCGTATGCGTAGGGCAGTTTCGGTAATTCGTAGGCCATAATCGATCACGTTAGGCCATGGAGGAATGGGGTCAATCGCGTGGCGATTTAACTGCCGCTGCAACGAAAGAAGCTCGGCCGATGTCCCAACCCGTTGCGATAATTGACGTAAGTAGCGAGGGCGAGCAGAGGAAAATTCTGACAGTACATGCCGTAGCGGAGGTAAAATACTTTCGGGAAGCCGGTGCCGGTGATTTGCGGCTCGTTCCAGGAGCCGTCCTCCTGCTGGGTTGAGAGCAGGTAACGCAGCCCACGCTGCACGCTGGATCGATTGAGATCACCGCACGCACAAATACCCATAATCGCCCACGAAGTTTGTGAAGCGGTGCTCTCGCCCTGGCCCTTGAGGGACGGGTTTTCGTAGGAACCGCACGTTTCACCCCAGCCGCCGTCATCATTTTGGCAGCTTTCCAACCAGTCACGTCCGCGCAAAATCCAATCCTGGGTCATCTTCTGCCCGATTGCGCGTAAACCACGCAAAACCTGCCAGGTTCCATAGATATAGTTCACGCCCCACCGTCCGTACCAGGAACCGTCGTCCTCTTGCGTTTTGATGAGGTAACGAATGGCTTCGCGCACGCTCAAGTCTTTGCGATCAAAATCAATGTAGCCAAACAGCTCGAGCGTCCGTGCGGTCAAATCGCTGCACGTAGGATCGAGGATCGCGTTGTGATCGGCAAATGGCATGTTCTCCAGCCAGCCGTCGATGACGTCCTTGTCGAACGCGGCCCAGCCGCCATCGCGGCACTGAAAGCTGAGTTGCCAAGCAAGCGCGCGGCTGAATAGATCCTCGTAGCTTTTGGGATCGCTTGGCCGCACCAGGCGAAGTGCCATCAGCACCATCGCCGTGTCATCCGTATCCGGGTAATAAACGTTATTGTATTCAAAGGCCCATCCGCTCGCCTCCGGATGCGCGTTGTTCATCGTCCACTCGCCCCGGATGCGTACTTCCTTGCGCGCCAGCCAATCGGCCGCTTTCTGCAAAGCTTCGTCTTCGGGAGGGATACCGCTCTCGGCCAATGCGATGATGTTAATCGCCGTGTCCCACACGGGAGCGAGGCACGGCTGGATCCGAAAATCGTCCGGATCATCTACAAACAGACCTTCGAAATCCCTCTTTGCCTTGGCCAGCATTGGGTGATCCCTGGTGTACCCGAGCGCATGCAAGGCGATAAGCGCGTTCAGCATTGCCGGAAAAACCGTGGCCAGCCCATCGCTGCCCTCTCCGATCCGCTCGATTATCCAGCGCTCCCCTTCTTCCAGCGCACGTTTGCGAAATGGTTTCCAGGAGATGCGATGAAGCATCTTCAGCGTATCGTCCGCGCGTAGGAATAAATTGCGCCAGGTGAGAGAACGTTCGTCGCGCAGGAGTCGAAAATCCTTGTGTTCAGTCCCGAGCGGATAAAGCTCATGCAGTTGCTTTTCTCCGGGCAACTCGCGCGTTGGTTTGAAGTGATTAATGATGGACAGCGGAACCAGCATGGCTCGGCTCCACGAGGACATTTTGTAAATGTGAAACGGCGCCCAGGTCGGCAGCAGGATCATTTCCACCGGGATCGTGGGCAGATATTTCCATGGAAATTGCCCGAGCAGCGCAAGATAGAGCTTGCTGAAGGTGTTCATGCGCGGAATACCACCCAGGCGCAATATGTTAGCGCGGGCCTCGAGCATGAAGGGTAGATCGGCCGAATAACCGGCGAGCTTGAGGGCAAAGTAGGCTTTTACCGAAGCATTGATTTCGCTCGGCCCGCCGAAATAAATGTTCCAGCCGCCGTCGGGAAGCTGGCGCTTGAGAATGTGCTCCGTGCAACGTTCCTGCAACTCGGGATCGATCTCGCCGAGCCAGTGCATGTAGAGCACGTAATCCGAGCAAAGCGTGCTATCGACAAATAGCTCACCACACCAGTGCCCATCCGGTTTCTGCTGCCGCAGCAAGTTCTTTTGCGCGCGCGAAATGGCCGCGTTGATATCGGCATCAGTCGCCTGATAAACCGTCTCCACCCGTGGGCGGGCACTCGGCAGTGAAATCACGTTCGACGAACGCGTCGGCATGATCAGCTACGATGCTTTGGCTTCGAGATCAGCCCGGCGTTTGCCGGTGAGATGACCGTTACCGGAGGTTACCCCATTATAAACCGCAATTTCACTCCCTCTGCCAGAGCGTTTCGGTCTTGGACCAAAATTGAATTTTAGCGTTTTCCAAGTATCGCCTGGTTGAGCTTGGAGGCCGAGGCTGGCTGTTGGCTCATAACCGCAGTGCGTCATGCAATTCTCGCACCGCGGGTCGCGCGCGACCCCATTGACCACGCCATATTTTTCCCACGGCACCGAGGCGAGCATTTCGCCGTAAGTTTTGTAATGGCCAGCCGTGCCGATGGTGTCGGTCATGAAATAACAGGGCGCTTTCCACCCCATTAAATTCCGCGTTGGGATCGCCCAGGCTGAACAGCTCAGATCGCGATGACCGGCAAGAAATTCGAAATAAATCGGAGTACCAAAAAATGTGTAGCGCCGCATCCAATCCTCCATCTTGGCAAACTTCTCGACCGTTGCTTTGCGGGTAAGAAAGAAATTTTCCGGCTGTAAATTCAGCCTCTTTACCATGTCCTTTTTGGCAGCGTCATAGTCGTAGCCCGGAGTGATGGTATGACCGTCCACGCCGAGGTCGCTCAGAAAATCGAGCATCTGCTCGACCTCATCCATATCGGTCTCCTTGTAAACGGTGGTATTGGTCGCCACCTGATAGCCGAGAAGCTTAGCCATCTTGATTGCGAGAATGCATTCCTTGAACACGCCTTCACGTTCAACAATCAGATCGTGAGTTCGTTCCAGGCCATCGAGATGAACGTTCCAGTACATCCAGCGGCTCGGCCCGATGGTAATGGCCGGTATTTTCGAATTCGGGTCACGAACCTTCTCGGAATCTTTTTGGCTGACCAGTCCGTCCGCGACCAATTGTTCGAGCTTCCGCTCCAATTCTCGCCGCTTTCCGGGTTCCGGTTTCCGCAATTCGCTTGTGATCCATTCGCGCATTTTTTTGCGCATGAACATGGCGTTGGTGCAGATATAAACGATCCGGTTCTGCGCGAGTAATCCGTTCACCAGCGCTTCGATATGCGGATAGATAAGCGGCTCGCCCCCGCAAATTGAGACCATCGGAGCGTTGCATTCCTGCGCTGCACCCAGGCAGTCCTCCAGTTGCATCATGTTCTTGAGCGAGGTTGAATACTCACGAATCCGGCCGCAACCTGTGCAGGTCAGGTTGCAGGTGTGCAGCGGCTCCAACTGCAGCACGGTCGCGAACTTTTTGGTGCCACGCAGTTTATGACCGATGATGTACGCAGCGATCTTAGTCGTAAGCGCGAGCGGAAATCTCATGAACCCCCGATACTAACTAGGGCCCCACCCCTGTCAACCGAACGAAGCCATATGGCATTTTCCGCTGAATCGGTTAGATTCTTGTGGGGTTCAATACCTTGGACGGGTCTAATAACTCAAACTAGAAACCTTAATCACATGAAAGCATTGATGACAATCCTCGGTGCAAGTGCACTCGCCAGCGTGTTATTCGGCTGCGCTGAACAACCTCCGCCACCGGTGCAGACAGCCAATTACCCGTATGATCGGTATGCGAGGACCGCCGAGGTGTGGGGCTACCCTAACCCGGTTTACCGGAGTTGGACTACGGAACAACTGCAGAAACGCCGCCTGGATCTGTATGGAATGGTCACGCTAACCCAGACCCGCGAAGGAGTCCCAGCGTACATTTATCATGGATCACCGCTTCCGCAGCAGGATGAGATCAAGGCAATCGAGGTTGAGCTCAACCGGCGCTATCGGGCGGGGGACAAAACCGCAGAGTTACAAGAATTTTGGCCCAGCGTCCGGCGGCATATTGCCAACAGCGGCCCACGTTTCGACTCAGGTTTTTAAGGCGGCGCCGATCTTCGAACGATGCGAAACCGACAACAGAGTCGGAGCGCAAAGCTTTATTTGAGCGGCCGTCAGACCCCGTGCCAACCGCGCCGTATTAAGCTAACGGCGATCGCGGCGAGCAGCAGTGAGATCAGTTTCGAGACGCCATTTAATCCCGCTTTTCCCATCCAACGGCTGAAATGATCGGCATAACGGAAGCCAATGCCGACCAGGACTAAATTTAATACCAGCGAAATCAGCGTGAAAACGATCCCGACGCTGTCGATTAGAATCAGCAGCGCCGTCAAAAGGGCCGGCCCAGCGATCAGCGGCATACCAAGCGGAACGATGCCAAAATCCTCCCCGCGATAGCGATCTTTGGGGCCGAGATCGAGCAGTTCCCGCACAGCCAAGCCCAGCAGAATCAATCCTCCCGCGACCTGGAAATCGGCGACGGTAATGCCGAGCGCCCGGAAAATGATTTTGCCGAGAAAAATAAACCCGATCGAGACGGCAAACGCAGTGATCAATCCCAACTCGCCTTCTCGCTGCCGTCGCAGACCCTCTGATCGCGCCCCGACTCCAACAAAAATCGCCACCAGGCCGATCGGATCGATCGCCACAAATAGGGGGATGAAAGCGAGTAAAAACTTCTCGGCGAAATCGCGTATCGACGTCACGTTTCGCGCTTCTACACAATCATCGCCCTCCCATCAATGAACTCCGGCAATCTAAATCTCCTTCCGGGGGGCGACTATCGCTTCTTGTGATCACGTCGTAGCGGCAGTCTCTGGCGGTCCGTCTGTCATGTCGAGCGAAGCCGAGACATCTCCCGCTCTTCTCCAAACGATACCCCGGGTGGGATCATTGTCAGTTCTGTGAGCGATCCGTCTATGTCGCGGCTTCCCAAGCCGCTCCATTCCTCGACTTCGCTCGGAATGACAGAAGGCTCACATTGTAGCGCGGCGGTCTCCGACCGCCGGATCTAATTTGCGGCGCTCGGAGAGCGCCGCTACAGAATTAGACGAGCATGTCCACCCCTATGAGAATCTTTCCTCCACTGTTGGTTCTCTTCTCAATTCTCGGCACCAATTTATTCGGAGCCGACTCCGAAGTTGAGCGATTGAAGCCTGCCCTCGATGCCATCACGCCGGACGGATTGCTCAGCCATATCAAAATGTTGGCCTCTGATGAATTCGAAGGACGGGCCCCGGGATCAAAAGGCGAAGAGCTTTCGATCAAATACATCAGCGATCAGTTCAAAGCGGCTGGATTAAAACCGGGCAATCCCGACGGCTCCTATCTCCAGGAAGTCCCCCTCGCCGGAATCAAGAGCACGCCGAACGCGTCGTTCGTCGCCGGCGGCAGAGCGATGACCCTGACCTATCCGGATGATTACGTCGCTTCTTCGGCTCGGCTTCAGAACGAGATCAAAGTCGAAAATTCCGACATCGTCTTTGTCGGCTACGGCATCGTAGCGCCCGAGTATGGATGGAATGACTACAAGGATGTTGATGTGCGGGGGAAAACAATTTTGGTCCTGATTAACGATCCACCCATTCCCGATCCCAACGATCCAACCAAGCTCGACGAGAAAATGTTTGGCGGTCGCCCTATGACTTACTACGGGCGTTGGACCTACAAATATGAAATCGCAGCGGAAAAGGGCGCCGCCGTCGCCATAATCATTCACGAAACCGAAGCGGCCGCCTACCCCTACTCGGTGGTGAAAACGAGTTGGGCCAAAGAGAATTTCGAGCTCGATTCGCCGGACAAGAACAAGGACGCCGTCCCGGTTCGATCCTGGATCACGCTCGATGTCGCGAAAAAACTACTGGCCGATTGCGGACAGGATTTCGATGCGCTGAAGAAATCGGCAATCAGGAAAGATTTTCGACCGGTATCGCTGGACGCGAAGGCCAACTTTGATATCAAACAGCAAGTTCGCTCATTCAAATCGCATAATGTCCTGGGCCGGCTCGAAGGCAGCGATCCGAAGTTGAAGGATGAATATGTCATCTTCAGCGCGCATTGGGATCACCTCGGCAAACATCCTGAGCTTCAAGGCGACCAAATCTTCAACGGCGCGGTCGACAACGCTTCGGGAGTAGCGGCTGTAATTTCGATCGGGCAAGCATTTTCGAAATTGAATCCGCCCCCGAAACGCTCTCTGCTTTTCCTATCGACAACGGCGGAGGAAGCAGGGTTGCTGGGCGCGAAATATTATGCGTTGCATCCGCTTTATCCGCTAAAAAAGACCCTGGCCGACATCAATATCGATAGCATGAACGTGTGGGGCAAAGCGCGGGATGTGGAGGACACCAGCTTCGGGATGTCCACGCTCGACGATCTCCTGGCCAAGGCAGCCCAGGCGCAAAATCGCGCTACCATTCCCAATCCGCGGCCGGAAAAAGGGAGCATTTACCGCGCAGATAATTTCGAATTCGCGAAAACGGGTGTGCCAGCGCTTTACATCGGCAAGAACGAGCACCTGCTCTCACGCGATCCGAATGCGCCCCTCCGCGGCGACGAATTCGACCTGCGCGATTATCACCAGGTTTCCGACGAAATAAAACCGGACTGGGATCTTTCCGGCGCGGTCCAAGATGTGCAACTGCTCTTCCGAGTCGGCTACGATGTGGCGAACGCTGACAAGTTTCCGGAGTGGAAGCCGGGAAGCGAATTCAAACCGAGGCGCGATGAATCGATGCGCAAATAACAATCCGTGACATCAGAATCGAATTGGTTCGGATGAACAACCCCGGCATCATTGCTTTTGCAATAGCTTTGATATGAACATGTCACTCCCGATCATCAGCGTAGTGATCGGCGTGATTGTCTTGTTGTTTGGGCGGAAACTTTTCTGGCTTTGCGTGGCGGCCATTGGCTTTGCCGCGGGAGTGGAGCTTGCGCCGCAATTTGTCCACGAGCCTTCAGCCCTGCTCGCACTCACGTTCGCGATTGTGCTCGGGTTTGTCGGAGCTCTCCTCGCGCTTTTCCTCCAAAAATTAGCGATCGCTCTTGCTGGATTTCTGGCGGGCGGAAAACTCGCGGTCGCATTGATGGTCGCATTTTTTGTTCATCAATCTCAGACCTATTGGCTCACGTTTTTGATTGGCGGAGTGATTGGCGCCCTTTTGCTTTTGATGCTCTTCGACTGGGCTCTCATTGTCATTTCCTCCCTTCTCGGCGCCTACCTCATATCGGGCGTAGTTAGCCTGCCCGCCGCGGGCGGGGTTCTCCTTTTTGCTGGATTGGTCGTTTGCGGCATTCTGGTCCAGGCCGCATCCCTGCGGCGAACGCGAGTGGCGCCGATCGACTAGCTCTGAGTTGTTCACATCGGAGCTGTAGATTCGGCCCATAATTTTCTTGTCTTGGCGGCACTGCCGCTGAGCTTGTAATTCCATGAACGCGGGCTTCGGGCGTTTGGCGATCCTCTTTTTTCTGGCGGGGAGCCTCGCCGCCTGCAGTCGCAAAGTATCTTCCTCTCGCCCACACGATGCGTTGCCGACGCCAGCTGCGTCTTCGACTTTGGCAGCTACTTCTTCGACGACGCCGAATCCGACGACGAATTTCGCTGAAGTCGCGCAGCAAGCACGGAACGCCGTCGTTGTTGTGACAGTATTCAACGAGACCGGACATCTCAGCGCCAATGGTCATGGTTTTTTTGTATCGGATGATGGGAAATTTGTCGCTGATCGCAGTGTCATGGCCAACGGTGTCAACGCCGTTGCGAAAGCGGCCAACGGAGCCATCTACAATGTTTCCGGAGCGCTTGCGCAGCTGCCCGGGCAAAACCTGGTTCTGTTCAAAGCCGACGCGGCACACGTCTCGTTTATTACTCCGAGCTTGAGCGCCATTCCAGAAATCGGAGGAGACGTCGCCGTCATTTTGAGTCCGGTGGAACGTGTGTCCCAGCTCGTGCTCGAGGAAAAAATCAATGCCCATTTCACCGATCAGGCCGGTGGATGGTTTGACGTCACCCCTGCGCTCCCGAGGACGGCCGCGGGCGCACCGGTAGTTAACCGGCGAGGCGAACTCGTCGGGGTTGTGACATTGCGCGGCGATTCCAACAACGCATGTGTGATCCGCTCGGCCAACAGCGCGAGTACATTGCTGGCGCAAGTCCCGCCAAACATGATTGCGAGCTGGCAAACGCCGACGCGACCGTCGAGTTCACCGACAGCGCCCACGCTGGCAACAAAGAGCCCGACACCGGTCAAGATTCCTCTTCGCGGACCGAAATTGGTCTTCGCGCCTTCGCCGCAATACCCACAAGAAATTAAACGTTTCTACGGATCAGTGCGTGGCTCCGGCAATTTTCGGATCGTCTTCGATTCCCAGGGACATGTAACGAGCGTGCAGACTGTGCACTCCACCGGCAATCCTTTGCTCGATCAAGCAGCAGTGTCAGCGCTGCATGGCTGGAGGGCACAACCAGGCCAAGGCTGGAGCGTGGTCGTGCCGATTACGTTTCAGCCGTAGCGAAGCGGTTTTCCGCTCAGCCCGCCGTTGTTGTAGCGTCCGCTGTCCGCAGCGGAGAAGAGTCGTGTGCAGATATGGTGAATTGATTGAATGCGCTGGGGACAGCGCACACTACAACGCGCCTGTTGTAGCGGGCTCTCCGAGCGTCGAAAGTCTTTAGCGACCCCGAGCGCATTCGAAGTTGTGCTCAGCTGCTGTAGTGTCCGCTGTCCTCAGCGAACAGGAACGAAACACAGATGGAACCGACTGGTAGGGGCGGTTCACCGAACCGCCCGGACGATTGAGGTCAATCGCCCCTACCTGATACGCTCACTACAGCGCTCCGTCTCCGGATCACTTCAATGCCGGAAATGACGGATGCCGGCATCAGCCGCGGCAATAAGTCCGTCCGGAAATGGCAAAAAAGCATCGCTCGCAATCGCGCTGCCCTTAAGCGAGAGACCGGCTTCTTGTGCTTTCCAAACCGCGATCAGTGAGGCATCGACACGCGACATTTGCCCGGCCCCGATTCCGAGTGTGCGGTCGGGGGCGGCATAAACGATCGCGTTCGATTTGACGTGCTTGACCACGCGCCAGGCGAAACGCATGGCACCGAGTTCTTTTTTGGTCGGATGCCGTTTGGAAACGATGCGCTCTCTCGCCTTGTCTGCGATGTCGGGATCTTGCACGAGCAACCCGCCAACGACAGAACGAACATCGTTCGCCGAACGGACCGCAGCCGGATCCACGAGCAATCGAATTAAGCGCAGATTTTTTTTCTTCTGCAAGATCGCGCGCGCTTCGACGGAGAATTCTGGTGCAATGATTACTTCGCTAAAAATTTCGCTAATTGCTTTAGCCAGTGCTTCGTCGATTTCGCGATTACAAACAATGATGCCGCCGAAAGGCGCCTGCTTATCAGTCGCGAACGCTTTTTCCCAGGCTTTACGCAGATCGGGATCAGAGCCGACGCCGCACGGATTCGTGTGCTTCAAAATTGCGACCGTTGCCGCAGAGAAATCTGCAATGAGATTGGTCGCGGCGCTGATGTCGAGAATGTTATTAAAGGAAAGGTCTTTCCCGTGGAGCTTCTCGAAATAGTTATCAAAATCGCCGTAAAGCGCAGCGGTTTGATGCGGATTTTCCCCGTAACGTAAGCGCACGACCAACGGCATGGTCAGAGAAAATGACGCATCCGTGGCTTGCTCCTGATTCAGGAACGTCCCAATGGCACGATCGTAATCGGAGGTTTTGATGAAGGCTTTAATCGCAAGGCGTTCTCGCAATTTCAACGTCGTCTCGCCCTCTTTATCGCGCATGGTTTGAAGAACGAGATCGTAATCGGCCGGATCAATCACGACTGTGACCGATTCATAGTTCTTGGCCGCGCTCCGAATCATGGATGGGCCGCCGATATCGATATTCTCGATCGCCTGCGCGAGAGTGACGTTCGGCTTCGCAATTGTTTCTTCGAACGGGTACAAGTTCACTACCACGAGATCAATCGGCTCAAACCCGCACTCACGCGCTTCTGCCTCGTGGCTGGGATTTCCGCGCTGGTAGAGCAAGCCGCCATGCACACGGGGATGCAAAGTCTTCACTCGCCCTTCGAGCACTTCGGGGAACCCGGTAAAGCTGGAAATCTCACGAACCGGCACCCCTTCTTTGCGCAAGAGCTCAGCCGTTCCGCCAGTTGAAATGATATCGACGCCCTGCTTTTCCAAGGCGCGGGCAAATTCCGCAATACCGCTTTTGTCGGAAACGGAAATGAGAGCGCGGCTTATTTTCATGAAGTGGGTTAAAACGTTAAAAAAGTTACAACGTTAAAAATAGAACCGTTGTAACGATGTAACGTTTTTTAACGATTAACGATCCAGTATGACGTGCTTGGCCGCGGGATAAAGCACCGGGCAACAGCCGATCGTTTCGCAAAACGCTTTGCTGAAATGACTGAGGCTGGAGTAGCCGACTTCCACGGCGGCTTCGCTGACATTGAATCGCCCCGAACGCAAAAGCTCAGCCGCGCGTTCCATGCGAATATTGCGCAGATATTGCGGAATGGTGAGCCCGACCTCCCGCGAAAAAATCCGACTCAGATAAAACGGACTGCAGCCGACTTCCGCCCCGAGCTGTTCGAGCGTAGGCGGATTGGCCAAATCGCGCGCCAACATTTCCTTGGTACGCTCGACCCGATCGCGCGCGACCCGTTTCTGTCGCATGCAAAATAGTTCCGGATCTTTCGGCTCAAAAAGGAAATGCGCCATCAGCTCGAGCGCCTTGCTTTGATACCACAAGATCTGAGCCGCTTTCGCGACCGGCGGTTCGGTCAGCGAGGCCACCACCTTGCGTTGTTCGATTGTCATGGCGCGCGGTTTGGAAACGTGCGGCCGATCTTCGAAAATCGAAGCCCGCATCGCCGGTTCGAGATCGGCTCCGTTGTCCTCGAGCTGCTTTTGCAAATGCGACCGGGAAAACTCCAGAGTTACGAATTGATGGTGATCATGGGCATGCCGGGAAGCAACCAACGGCTCGTCCGCAACGGCGTAATATCCTGAGGTCCCGGGCAAAAAATCCTCTCGGGAGCGCGAATCGCTCACGGCGCCGCGACCTCCCAGGTTCAGGCAGAATTCGATGCTTTGCCGATGGAAGCTGACTCCCCAGTCAAGCGGGCGTGGTGTCCGGAAATCGTGCCATTCAACACTCAAACCGAGCCGGTCGAAATTGCCGTAGAGTTGCCGCCAACCCTGGGGCACATCACGCCAGGCGCCCTGCTCGGCCATTGCCGGGTTCGGGGAATTCATCTCATTTAATCAACTGTAGCCGCCTCGCTCTGTCGAGGCGTTCTTTTATTTCGTCGGCACCTGATCTCTTTATACGGCGACCCCGAAAGCACGGCGACAGAGCGCCGTGGCTACAACTCGACGTTCAATCACGCATCCATTGTAGCCGCCTCGCTCTGTCGAGGCGCTCTTTTGTATTGTTGGCGCCTGATCTTCTGAATGGGGACGCCGAAAGGACGGCGACAGAGCGCCGTGGCTACAGCTCAACGTTCAATTGTCGCATCAACTGTAGCCGCCTCGCTCTGTCGAGGTGTTCCTTTATTTCGTTGGCGGACTGATCTTCTGAATGGGGACGCCGAAAAGCACGGCGACAGAGCGCCGTGGCTACAACTCAACATTCAGTCGTCGCATCAACTGTAGCCGCCTCGCTATGTCGAGGCGTTTTGGACGCCTCTTGCAAGCGAGGCAGGTTTAACTTCGACGAGCGCGGCCCGGTCCCAATTCGCCAATGTGGAAGCTGCGTCATAAGTGCTTTCGGCAAATTGAAGAATCGCCTCGTCCGGTGACGAGGCACGGCGAACTTCCTCGTAGGGCAGAACGAATTCATGGAGCTGCCCATTGTAAGAAGCCGCTGCTGGCCGGACCTTGGCCTCGGCAAATCCTTTCGGTTGCGGATAAGCGTAGGAATAAAAAATCGCAGTTGGCATCTGATCGTTGCCAGGCCAGAAACCCAGACTACTGACCTCTTGCGAGTAAGCTTCGCGCGTGACCGCGTCGGGCAAATGCGGTATTCCGCCCGGATGTGGCGGCGCCGGACGGCCGGAAAATCGGGTTACAGCCAGATCGAAACTGCCCCAGAAAAAATGCACCGGGCTGCACTTGCCGCAAAAGTGTGATCGAAACTCTCTGAACACCCGATCGCTTTGCAAAAGCACGCGCCAAAATCGATTTGCGTATTCGGGATCATAAGATCGGTGTTTCTCATCGCGCTCAAAAGGAATCGCATCCACGACCTCATTTGGCGTGGTGTTGATTTCCACGCTAATGCGGAGCTGGCGCAACGCTTCCATCACTGCCGCGTAAAATTGCCCCACGCTTTGGGGCTTAAGTTCCAGCACGCGGAGGCCGCCGTCGTTAGCGAGGATTCTCAATTCATGTGAGATGAAATCAAAACGAATTTCGAAGGCGCTGGTCTGGTACGGAATTGGGCTCGTGGTGAGGCCACGCGCGGTCAGATAAAGCGTGACGTGCCACGAATGATTAATCCAGGGTGTGAGCGTCATCCGGATCTTGCCCACGATCTGCGTCCACATGTGCAGGGTCGCACAAGTGTCACGCCAGTCCGAGTATTCGAGAGACGGCCAGACTTGATCGCGTGAA
>QHNB01000092.1 GCA_003217965.1 Verrucomicrobiota bacterium
AAACCTTGCCTCGATGGTGCCTCCGTCCGCTTCGCGAAAGACGATCGCCTCCCGTTCCAACTTAAGCGTTCCGCGAATAATATTCATTGGCGGACTGCCGAGAAAACCGGCTACAAAGAGATTCGTCGGTTCGTCATAAAGTTTCAACGGCGTGTCATTCTGCTGCACCTTGCCATGATTCATCACGACGATGCGATCCCCCATGGTCATCGCTTCGACCTGATCGTGGGTCACATAAATCATGGTTGCTTGCAAACGCTGATGCAGCTTTGCGATTTCCGTCCGCATTTGCACACGCATCTTGGCGTCGAGATTCGACAGAGGTTCATCGAATAGAAAAACTTTAGGCTGCCGCACGATGGCACGGCCGACTGCCACTCTTTGCCGCTGTCCCCCGGAAAGCGCTTTCGGCTTCCGATCCAATAGCTCCTCGATTCCGAGGATGTTTACGGCATCCATAACCCGCTTCCTTATCTCTGACTTTGGATACCGGCGTAATTTCAAACCAAAGGCGATGTTGTCGTAAACAGTCATGTGTGGATAAAGCGCGTAGTTTTGAAAAACCATGGCGATATCCCGGTCTTTCGGCGCCAGATCATTGACACGGCGCTCGCCGATGAAAATGTCGCCTCGCGAAATTTCTTCCAGGCCGGCGATCATACGCAAGGTCGTCGACTTCCCGCATCCGGAGGGTCCCACGAGCACCAGAAATTCTCGATCGGCTACTTCGAGACTGACATCCTCCACTGCCGGAATGTGGCGGCCTTTTTCCGACGGATAACTCTTGTAAACGTGGCTAAGGGTGACATTGGCCATCGATGCGGTTGGACGGGCGAGAATTACCAGCGCCAGAGCAATCTGGTCAAATTTGCTCCGCGGCCGGGAACGGGAGCGGAGCAACACTGACATTCATCTTTCGGCCATCCGCGGCCGCCACCAATTTTGTTCCTGGTTCGTTGAATCCGCGCTTAATCATGGCCAACGCAATCGGCGCCTTTAAGCGCTTAGAAAAGACCGCGCTTGTGATTTGACCAACGACCTTTTCACCGGCGGCCAAGCTCATGCCAGAATTCAGCTCTTCTTTTTGCTCAGAGATGAGTCCGCAGAGCCGCTGCCGTACCTGGCCGCTCATTTTCATGCGCGAAATCACTTCCTGGCCGATGTAACAGCCCTTTTCGTAGTCGATCGCACGCCCCTCGAGGTTCGCTTCCGGGGGAATGATTTTCGGGGTCAGTTCTCGCCCCCACCGCGGAATTCCATTCTCCACTCGCAAAACTTCCCACTCCTCCGGGCCGATCGGTTCGTAGACGGCAGAGAGCGCGCTGACGAGCTTTTCTCTCTCCGTCGTTCTGAACCAAAAATCCCATCCATCATTCGTTAGCCGTTGAGACTTTAAGCCGAACTCTGCCCCCATCCCTTCGGGCGAATGTGCCGAAAAGAAATGAAGGAGAGCGAAATCATCAGTGACATCATCAATCACGACATCGTCAGCAATCACATATCGCTCGAGACGTGCACGAAGTTGCTCGCGCAACTCGGCATCGGCACTGATCCAAATCGCATCTGTAGTTGCGAACAGGAAAAGGTGGGCATCGAGCTGGCCTTTGGCGTTCAGAACGCATGATTCCTGGGTCGATCCCCCCTTCGCCTGCCGGACATCGTTGGTCGTTTGCCCGTTGAGAAATCGGACCCGATCTGCGCCAACAACCCGCAATTTTGTGCTGAAGGAGAGATCGCAAAAAAGCGTCGCCATTTTCGTTTCCGCTGGCAGCCCGCGGCTGATCAGTAATCGGTTGTTCGACGCAGCAAACGCCGAAAAAATCCGCGGGACTCCTCCGTCTCCTTTTCAGTCGAAGGTGTCATTTCTGGTTCGTCGCCACTCGGCACAGTCGCCTCCGCGGAAGGCTGCAAAGGAGCTTCAATGGAGATCGGGATATAGTTGACGGGCTCGGCTGGGACGGGCTCGGCTGGAACGGGTTCGGCTGGAACGGGCTCGGCTGGAACGGGCTCGGCTGGAACGAGCTCGGATGCAGGTTCAGCAAGTGATGGCGCCTCGTTCATAGGCGCGGGCGATGTTTCCATCGCGTAAGTCGCGGAAATTTCGGCCAGTTGCCGTTCCACAAATTCCGGTTCTTCATGAGGCACTGCCTGCTCCGGTGGCGGAGCTGGTTGCGAAAATAAGTCCGGCTGGATGTCCGGCGCGCCGGTATCTTCGACAAAGGGCAAAAAACGCCGTGCAATCGAGGAAAAATCCTGGTCGCCCCGTCCTTGACGCGCTTCGTCAAGCAAACGATCGCGTGTCGCTCCCGCCACAGTGAGATCGAGATCAAATCCGCGTCCAAGCCGATTGGCGATCTGCATATCTTTGAGCATGTGCTTTACCGAAAAATGCGGCTCGAAATCGGCGTTCATAATGCGCGGAATTTTTGCCTCGAGCGTGGCGGAATAACTCGCGTTATGCTGCAACGCCTCTGCAAATTTCTCCAGCCCGATACCGGAGTAATGGACCAGAGCCATTGCTTCGGCGGCGGCCTGGACACTCGCGGCCGACACCATATTAGTCGCAACTTTGATGATACTCGCCTGCCCGATTTCGCCGATATCAACGATCGCTGTGCTGCTTGCCTGCAAAAGGGGCCGTACTGCAGCGACCGCGCTTTCCTCGCCGGAAACGTAATAAACGAGCTGCCCCTTTTCCGCCGCCAATTTACTACCGGTAAATGGCGCCTCGACCAGCCGCGCCCCGCGTCTTTCCACCAGTGACGCCGCTTCGCGCATCGTATCTGGTGAAACGGTAGGATGTGCGATCACAATATGACTGGCCGTCAAGTCCGGCGAAATCAGCTGGATCATCCTCATCAAGGCATCGTCATCGGAGACAAATATCTGCAAGTAGTTACAGGTCTGCGTCAGCTCGGCGGGCGAGCCGACGAAGTTCGGTACCGGTCGCGGAGTGCGATTCCAAACAAAAACGGACAGTCCTTGGCGACGCAGATGCTCGGCAATGCGCCGGCCAATAATACCGAGCCCAATCAGACCAACGTTCTTACGAAAGGGTCGCGTCATCTAAATGCGGTCAAAGTTACACTTCAGCCTGCGTTCAAACTGGCAATCGCGCAATTCCAACTTGCTACATTCGACTGGGAACCAAGCTGGAATGGTTCGGCGAACTGGCCGCGAAGGCGCACTTCATCTTAATTCGGAATGAGCTAGAGCATAAAGTGAAACCTGGCCAACGATTCGCAGGCTCTCCGCGCTGATTTGATCCAGGGTGTCGCCAGCCGTATGCCACGCTGGAAAATCGAAATCAATAATATCGATCACCGGAATGCCAATGGTATTGAGCGGCGTATGGTCATCGGTGATATCGCGATCAAAATAGGTGAAATGTTCGCGGACTTTAAGCGCGTCAGCTGCGGCGAAGAGGCTGCTGGCCAAGTCCGCGGGTGATTCCGGCGGCAACATCACCGTGAGCGACTTGTCACCAACCATGTCGAAAAGCATTCCGCCGTGGAATCGCTTCACTTGTTTGGAATCGCGGAGCTCATTGGCAAAATACCGGCTGCCATAAAGCCCATCGGTTTCGGTAAAATTCTCGAACGCTTCTTCACCATCGAAAAAGACGAGCTCCGTCTTCGCTGCCTTGGTCGGTTGCATACCTAGCACCCGTGCCATTTCAATGAGCAACCCGGTACTCGACCCGCCATCATTGGCGCCGACAAAGGAGATGGTGTCGAATGTCTTGGTATCATAATGGGAACAAAGCAGGAACGACGGCGAAACGCTGCGATCGGACGAGGGAAAGGTCGCGATTAGATTTGCGAAAGTCATAACTCCGCGCGGTGTTTTCGCGGAGAATGTTTGCCGGGTAACATTCCAGCCGAACGATTTTAGTTGTTCGGTGATGTAGGCGCGCGACTTCTCCAGCGCGGCGGAACCGGCCGGGCGCGGCCCGAGATCTACAAGCCGCTTGACATGGGTGAAGGCGTTTTCACCAGAAAACTCTTTCCAAATTGATTCTGCGCTGGCGCATTGCGCCTCAGTCGCAGTCGAAGCAGCGATGAAGACAATTGTCCGCCAAAAGATTCCCGGCCTGCGCAGTCCGCGGCTCACTCTTCCGCAGCTAAACCGATCACCTGCATGATCCGCTGCAAATCGTCGGTCCCGTAATATTCAATTTCGATACGACCATGCTTTTCGCCGTGATGCAAAATCACTCGGGTCCCGAAATGTTCCTGCAATCGTGACTGCAGATGGTCAGCAATTGCCGCATTGACCGAAGGAGACTGTAGGCGGCGTCGCCTCCGTGGATTCAACGCCCCCAGTTGCCGAGCCACGAGTCGCTCGGTCGCGCGGACCGTCGCGCTCCGTCGCAGGATGGTTTCGGCAACAGCGAGCTGTTCCTCCTGTGATTTTAAGGCAAGCAAGACCTTGGCATGACCGACCGAGAGCAGATTTTGGGTCAGCCATGTTTGCACCTGCGCATGCAGATCCAGCAAGCGCATTGCATTGGCGACGGCGGCGCGGCTACGGCCGACCTTTTGGGCAATATCCTCTTGTCGCAGGCCAAACTCGCCGGCAAGACGGGCATAACCCTGTGCTTCCTCGATTGGACTGAGATCAGCCCGCTGCAAATTTTCTATCAGAGAGAGCTCGAGGACATCCCTATCGCTCGCGATGCGCACGATGACCGGCACCTGCGTAAGCCCGAGCTGCTGGGCGGCGCGCCAACGGCGTTCGCCCGCGATGATCTCGTGCCGTCCATTGACTGCCCGAACCACCAGCGGCTGAATGATTCCGTGTTGCCGGATGGATTCGACTAATTCTTGGAGTGAGTCCGCTGGAAATTCCTTTCGCGGCTGCAGAGGACTCGGCGTAATACTGTCGATGCTGATCTGGCGAATTTTCTCCGAACCTTCGGGCTCGATGTGCAGGGATGGAGCAGGAGGACGCACGGTAATGAGCGCGCCGAGACCTTTGCCGAGAGCGGATTTTGCCATCGCGCTGAGGTTATCGAAAGGGTACCGGCAACGCAAACGGCAAGCGAATTTCCGATGAAGTTACAGGACGACTTAGGATCACCCGCTCCTATAGGGCGCGACACTATTTTTACTCTCGGCCATTCTCCCGATCCGGATGATGCGTTCATGTTTTACGCGATCGCGGCCAACAAAATCGACCTTCGCCATTACAAATTCGAGCATCGGCTAGAGGAGATTCAGACGCTCAATGAGCGCGCCCTGCGGGGGGAGCTGCATATCTCGGCTATCTCGATTCACGCCTACGCGTCGGTGACGGGTAAATATGCTTTGCTTCCCTGTGGCGCGAGTATGGGCGATGGGTATGGGCCGCTAATCGTCACAAATCAGGCCCCTAAGACAAGTGATCCACGCGATTTCCTGCGTGACAGGAGGATCGCGGTCCCGGGGAAAATGACGAGTGCATTTCTCGCCCTTCAGCTGTACCTCGGCAGTTTCAGATACGTTGTTGTACCTTTCGATCGAATTTTCGAAGCGGTGAAAATGGGCGATGCTGACGCCGGTCTGATCATTCACGAAGGCCAACTTACCTATGCTGAGGCCGGTTTTCGGAAAGTCCTCGATCTGGGCGAGTGGTGGAAGAAGCGAACCGGCCTCCCTTTGCCACTGGGTGGGAATGTTTTACGCAAAGACATTCCTCCCCAGATTCAGCGCGATCTCCTCGCAATTGTGCGCGAAAGCATTGAGTTCGGGCTTGCCCATCGTGCCGAGGCGGTAGAGCACTCGATGCCTTACGCTCGTAACATGAATAGGACGCTGGCGTCCAAATTCATCGGTATGTACGTCAATGATTACACGCGCGACTATGGCGAGACCGGTCGCGAAGCGATCCGGCGGTTTCTCGGCGAAGCGCGCGCCGCTGGCTACATCAATTGCGATGTCGCCATCGAGTTCGTCGGATAAACCGGCGGCTGTCTTATTTTTTCTTTTCGCCCGGCGATTTATCCGCACTCGGCTTATTTGCAGCCTGGACGACAAAATCCTTCACGCGCTCTGCTTCCTTCTTAAATCCGGTGGTGAAATCGTGAGTACCGTATTCGAAAAGGACGATAAAACAGAAGGTGAAGAATACGAAAAGAACGAGCCAGAACAGCCCGCGTAAGAGAGACATCGCCTGACGGTAACGCAGCCGCCGTCCAGGGTCAACGCTCGGTGCGCAGGCTTGAACAGCAAAATGAAACTACCATCCTGCCCGATGCGGGTACCGCTTCTCGACTTGGGCGAACCGCATCGCGGGCCGACAGAGACCTATCGTTTGCCCGTTACTGAGAACGCGCTACCGCCGAGACACTGGCTCTGCCCAATTTACCCGGAATTCTCACCCAAAGCGCACCACTGATTTCGCTTCAAAAATCAGAGTTCTACGCTTGGTAAGGCGCGCACTTGCGACAGCTCGCACGCCAGCCTATATGAACCCGAAAGCGTTTCAGGTCAACGCTCGCTCAGGGTAGGTTCCGGAGTGGCCAAACGGGGCAGACTGTAAATCTGCTGGCTTTACGCCTTCGCTGGTTCGAATCCAGCCCTGCCCAGATTCCTTGTTACCGGCGCCGCTTCGATCCACGTTTGACAGAACGTGCCCTTGCTCCGCCGCGGCGTGCTTTCGATGCTGCACCCCGCTTTCGCGAACCACCGGATTTGCGTCGAGCAGTCCTCGCCGCTGAGCCGCGGCGTGCGCTCCGGGAAGTGGCGCTGCGTTTGACATGTCTGCTGGTACGCGAGCGTCTGGCGGCGGCCCTACGGCGCGATTTCTTAGCACGACCTGCGCTACGCGATGGCTTGGACGTCGAGCGTTTCCTAGGCGAAGGAACCTTGGCGCGAGGTTTTGTTCTCGCGGGGCGAGGGATTCCGACGACCTCCCGTGCTGTCGTGGAAATCGGTTTGCCTGTCGCTGCCGCCTTTCCAGCAATGGCACCAACGGCACCGCCAATTACCGCTCCGATGGGCCCGGCCACGCTTCCGACGACGGCGCCTGTGGCGGCGCCAATTGCCGGCTTGGAAATTGGCGGAATTGTAATGTTTTCGCTTCCTTGCTCCGGCTTAGGCTGAGAATTTTCGGCAGGTTCGTCTGGCATAGCGGTTCCTCGGTTTGCGTGTTTAACAGTACATCGGATGATCTCTGCGTTGTAGCCGCTTCATCCTGTGGAATTTCGTTAGAGACGAACAGCAGAGTCTCGGGAGCGTGACGCCTCGATCGCGTTCAACGCGAACCACGATCGCCGCGACTGTAACCGCCGCCGCCACCACCACCACCGCCACCGCCCCGGCCATAGCCACCGCCGCGGCCTCCATATCCACCGCCACCCCCGGGCGGGCGGGCTTCGCGCGGACGCGCTTCATTTACCGTGAGGGCGCGTCCCTCGATTGTCTTGCCATTTAACTGAGTGATGGCATTTTGTGCGTCCTGTTCGGAGGCCATGGTCACGAAAGCAAAGCCGCGCGACTTGCCTGTGAATTTGTCTTGCATAAGCATGACATCTTGCACGGCTCCTGCCTGTGCAAAGAGGTCCTGCAAGTCGGTTTCCGTCGTATTGAACGAAAGATTCCCAACGTATAACTTAGTTCCCATCTGAGTTTATTCTGGAAAACGCTGCCAGGTCACTGTTCCCGGTAATCGGATTTCAAATCGCCACTGAATAAACTCAACTGACAATTCACCAACTGCCCGAGCCATCGTTTTCTTGCGGCCTTAGTAGGTGCTTTCAGGTAGAAACGCAACAATAAACCGAACGCTTTCACCGTCCTAAATTCCATAATGAATCCTCAGCCTAAGATCGCGCGCCGCGTCGCAATTACCGGCGCCGGAGTGGTGAGTCCGCTCGGATTCGGATTAGCAGAAACGCTCGAATCGCTACGTAATGGAACGGATTGCGTCACGCCGGTCACAGCGTTCTCAGTCGAAAAAACCCGCTGCAAAACGGCGGGGCAGATTCCCGATTCACGCCTTCTCGAGGGACGACAAAGCGGCCGCCGCGATCGGCGTCTTCACCGTGCTTCCTACATGGTCATTGCGGCACTGGACGAGCTCTGGTCGCAAACGGACGGCTTCAAACCGGGAGTGGTTATGGTCGGCACGACAAGCGGGGGCATGACATTTGGAGAACGCTTTTATCGCACCCTCGAAAACGGCGGCTGCTCCGCATCGTTAATCGCAAATTATCCGCCGCAAAAGCAAATTGTCGATGCCTTGGAGAAATTTGGCCTCGATGCTCCCGCCCAGGTCATCGCGAATGCCTGCGCCTCCGGCACGAACGCGATCGGCCACGCTTTTTCCTCTATTCGGGCCGGACAATACCAACGCGTTCTCGCCGGCGGATATGATGCCCTCTCCGAATTGGTTTTCGTTGGCTTCGATTCTTTGCAAGCGTCGACGCCCGAGAAATGCCGCCCCTTCGACGCCAGGCGCTCCGGCATGGTCCTCGGCGAAGGCGCGGCGCTGCTCGCGCTGGAAGAGCTTGAATCAGCCCAAAGACGCGGCGCCGAAATTCTCGCCGAGATTGTTGGCTACGGAATTTCCACGGACAATCATCATCTGACTCAACCAAATCCGGACGGAAGCGGTCCGCGTCATGCGATGGAGCAAGCGCTTGCTGGAGCAGACTTAACACCGGACCAGATTGGCTACATTAATGCCCATGGGACCGCTACCGCCTTCAACGATGCGGCCGAAGGCAAAGCGATCCAACAAATGTTTGATGGTGTTCCGATCAGCTCGACTAAAAGCATGATGGGACACTCGCTGGGGGCGGCTGGTGCGATCGAAGCGATCGTTGGTTTACTCGCGCTTCAGCGCCAACTTTTGCCTCCGAACATCAATTTCCGCGAGCCCGATCCGGAATTGCGGCTAAACATTATTGCCAACGAAGCCAGGCACGCAGAATTCGATTGTGTGCTTTCAAATTCGTTCGGGTTCGGGGGCACGAACGCAAGCATCGTTTTGCGCAAAATGTGAGTTCGTGGATTGCCGGCCTGAGTTGGGTGACCCCGCTTGGTAGCGGCGTCGATTCAGTTTGGCAGCGTCTACTCGCAGGTGAGCGTCCGCCGCTCGAAAAACTGCAAAGCGAACACAGTGCCAGAAGCTACCTCGTGCATCGTGTGCCAGGCCATGCCAGCAAAAACCTGCCGCCGCATCCGCGTTTGCGTCGCGCCAGCGCTATTTCTCGTTTCGCCGCGGCTGCCGGGCTTGGTGCAATCGCCGATGCCGCGGTCACGCCGGATGTGGAACGGACCGCGGTCGTTTTCGCGATCTCAAACGGAGGTGTTATTTACACTCGTCGCTTTTACAGCGAGATTGTTAAGGCTGGCGCGCAATCCGCCAGTCCTCTGCTTTTTCCGGAAACTGTTTTCAACGCTCCGGCGAGCCATTTGGCTGCGATTCTCGGCATTTGTGGTGCATCCTACACCGTCGTCGGAGACGGCGCCGTCGGTATTCTTGCGCTGAAACTGGCCGACGATTTGCTTGCCGCGGGTGAGGTTGATACATGCCTCGTCGTCGCCGCAGAAGAGATTGACTCCCTTGTCTGCGAAGCTTATCGGCAGTGGCGTTTGCTGCGAAACGCGCGGGCGCCGGAAAGCAGGCGGGGGATGATCGTTAGCGAAGGAGCCGGAGCGGTTTTGCTAAGCCGGAATGCTGGCGGTTGTGAGATTGAGAAAATTGATCCTGGCTCAAATTTTTTCCGGCGCGCCGAAGCCACCGGAAAACTCCGGCGGACACTCGAGGGCCTCGAAGTTGAAACGGCGTCATTCTGCATTGGAAGCGCTAACGGCACGTTTGTAGACGCAGCTGAGAGATCTGCCCTGGGCGAGAATGTGCGGGTGTATTATCCAAAACTGGCATTGGGTGACAGCATCGGAGCGTCGGTTCTGTGGCAGGTGATCATTGCCGTACAAGCATTACGGACGAGGCGCTTGCCCGAATCGGTCGAGCCGGTTCGCGGATCACGTGCAATCGTCCTAGCCTGTGGAGTGAATCAGCAAATCGGGGGGCTTGCGTTGTGCTGTGAGGATGAGAAATACCGATCGGCCCTCTCGTGATTATCCCTTTTGCCTTTGCAACCATTGGGACGTGCGGTACGTTGCGGCGCGCCATGCGAACGCGGGCAGCGGTTTTTTTTCTTCTCGTCTTTGCTGCCACAGGCGCAGGCGCGGTTGATTTCGAAGCCCCAAAAAATCAACCAATCGAAATCACGTCCAGTGGCGAGACGCGATATGAAGACGGCATTGCCATCGCACACGGCAACGTCGCGATCCATCTCAGCGATACCGACATTTATGCCGACTCCGCTCGCTATAATTCGAAGACACATGAAGTGTTCGCGGAAGGTCATGTCCGGATTTATCACGAATCCAGCCTCTACATCGCCGAACGCGGCGTTTATAACGTCGATACCAAGGAGATTCACGCCGAGAATCTGCGCAGCAGTTCCGATCCCTATTTGATAAGGGCGGAAAAGCTACAAGCGTTTTCCGATGGCCATTATCTGGTTAATAACGGATATTTTACGACCGACGATTCAAGTAATCCGGACTTTCATTTTCGCGCTCATACCGTTCGGGTTTACGAAAACGACCGGGTCATCTTTCAGAATGTGACCTTTTACATCGGCAAAGTACCGGTGTTTTGGTGGCCCTATTTGTACCAATCACTGAACGACGCCTTCAGTTTCACCATTTCGCCGGCCTATCTCAGTTCGTGGGGCCCCTCTCTGCTTGGGCAGGTCACCTTCCCCATCACGGATAAAATCAAAGGACGCGTTCGATTGGATTACCGCACCCGGCGTGGCCCAGCGATTGGTTTCGAATCAGAAGTCAATTACGGCAAGGACGATAGCAGTTACGCCAAACTCACGACTTATTTCATCCAGGATCAGAATCCCGAGATCAATCGCACCAATGTCCCCCGAGGTTCAGTTCCGACGAGTCGTTACCGGGTCAGCATTGAGGATCAAACGAATTTCACCAAGGACATTTATGGGATCGTTGATATCACGAAATTAAGCGATGCCTTCGTCATGCAGGACTTTTATCAGGGCGAATTCCGGATTAATCCGCAGCCGGACAATGTCATTGCGATTACCAAAACCGATCCTATTTACACGCTGACCGCCATCACACGTTTCCAAGCCAATAGCTTCTTCGATACGACCGAGCGCCTCCCTGAAGTCGTGCTCGATGTGAAACGGACGCCGATTTTCGATAGTCCGATTTTCTATGAAGGTGAGACCGGAATTGCCGATCTGCATCGCAATTTCGCGCGCAATTCCGGTTTTGAAGACTACGGCACCTGGCGGGTCGATTCCTTCCATCAACTCCTTTATCCAAATACCTATTTTGGGTGGCTCAGCCTTGTGCCGCGTGTTGGATTTCGCGCCACTTATTACAACCAAACTCGCGATCTCGGAAAAACTCTCTTCACGCCGAGCACCGATCCGCTCGCTCCTGAGTTTCCTCTGCCCGATCCTACCGTGACCGAACCGCTCCATCTCGACGGCGACGCCACGCGCACGATTTTTAACGCCGGCGTGGAAGCATCTTTCAAAGTCTCGCGTGAGTGGGAGGACGCACAAAGTCGCACCCTGGGTCTGGACGGACTGCGCCACGTCATCCAGCCATTCACGAATTTTTCCTGGGTCTCAAACGCCGGTGTCGACCCGACCGCAATTCTGCAGTTCGATCGCTTACAACCTTCTACCAAATTACTCCCAATCGATTTCCCCGAGTTTACCTCGATAGATTCCATCGATCGCTGGACGATCTGGCGTCTCGGTGTGCGCAATCGCCTCGAGACGCGTCGCGACGACGCCACCATTACTTGGTTTGAGCTCGACACTTATTTCGACGTCAACTTTGTCAATCCTTATGATCGCACTCAGTATTCCAACTTGTTCAACAAGATCCGGTTCACTCCGGTGCCGTGGGTCAACCTGTCGATCGATTCGCAGGTGCCTGCATTCGATAAAGGATTTACCGAGGTGAACACAACTATCGGAGTGCAACCGATCGCGAACCTGCAACTGAACGTCGGACATCGCTATCTGAACGAGAATCCATTTTTCGTAAACAGCAGTCTCTTCACGTTCGGTGGGTTTTATCGGTTTAATGATAATTGGGGAGTCGCCGTGCGGGAACAATACGAAGCAACTACTGGGGTGCTCGAGGAGCAGCGTTATTCCGTCTACCGCGATCTATCGAGCTGGGTCGCCTCCTTCGGTGCGGTCGTGCGCGATAACGGAGGCGTCAAAGAGTATGGCGTGCTTCTAACGTTTACTTTGAAAGCATTTCCAAAGCTGGGCTTTAATTTCAACTTTGACCCGGGCGGCGCCGGCCAAAATTGATCGCGAAGAAGACAAATTTGCGTAGCATTCCCGTCCATTCGCTAAGAATAACAACTTATGGATGTTTCGATCATCGGCTCGGGATATGTCGGCCTTGTTACCGGCGCCTGCTTTGCCGAGGTCGGCCATAACGTCACTTGCGTCGACAACGATGCCCGAAAAATTGAAACTTTGCGCGCAGGCAGAGTTCCAATTTACGAACCCGGACTTGAAGAACTTATTCATCGTAATGTCTCGGCCCAGCGGCTCCGCTTCAGCGGCAGCGTTAAGGAAGGGGTCGATAATTCGCAGGTCGTCTTCATCGCCGTCCCGACTCCGCCGCAACCTGACGGCAGCGTCGATCTCAGTTTTATTGAGAAGGTGGCGCGCGAAATTGCCGGGGTACTGACCGACTACCGTGTCATCGTCGACAAAAGCACAGTACCAGTAAAAACGGGCGAGAAAGTAGCCGAATCGATCAAACGCTACAATCGACACCGAGCGAAGTTCGATGTCGTGAGCAATCCGGAGTTTCTCCGTGAAGGCTGCGCCGTCAGCGATTTGATGCAGCCTGATCGGATTGTGATCGGGGCGCAAAGCGAACATGCCGTCGACGTGATGAAAAAAGTTTACGAGCCATTCATGGCCCCCATGCTCGTCACCGACATCAATAGCGCGGAGCTGATTAAGCATGCCGCCAATTCGTTCCTCGCGTTAAAAATTTCCTACATCAATGCGGTCTCAGCCATTTGTGAGGCGAGCGGCGCGGATGTCGAAAAAGTTGCCGACGGAATTGGGATGGACCGCCGCATAGGGCGGCATTTTCTCAACGCCGGGATCGGTTACGGTGGCTCCTGTTTTCCCAAGGATATTGCCGCCTTTATCACCATCAGCAATCAACTGGGCGTGCCATTTGCCTTATTGAAAGAAGTGCAGCGCATCAACGCCGCCCAAAAAGATCGCTTTCTAAAAGCGATTCGCGACACACTCTGGGTGTTACGCGAAAAGCAGATTGCGGTTTGGGGTCTCACCTTCAAACCCGACACTGATGATGTGCGCTCCTCCGTGGCAATTGATTTGGTCGCGGACATGTTGCGGGAGGGCGCCCACGTTTCAGTTTATGACCCTAAAGGAATGGAGCGTGCCTGCGAACTTGGTGCGATCAAGGGCGCCAGATTTTGCCAAAGTCCACTCGAGGCCGCGATAAACGCAGAAGCGCTCGTGATTGCAACGGAGTGGGCGGAGTTCGCGAACGTCGATCTCACGGTGGTAAAAGAAAAAATGACGACCCCCATCATTTTCGACGGTCGCAATCTTTTTGATCCGGCCACGATGGCGAAGGTCGGATTTCATTACCATTCCATTGGCCGTCCACCGGTTAAACCGGAATAATCATATGCGAGAATGGCGGGCTCGGCCGCACGTCAACTGGCACTGAACGCGCTGCAGCGCTGGCGAAAGAGCCGCGAATTCGCCGATAGCATTGTTCAGCGACTAATCCTGGGGAGTGAGCAGTCGCGATCGGATCGGGGCTTTGCCCAAGAACTGTTTTACGGGGTGCTGCGCAACCTCACACTGCTCGACTTTTTCATTGGCCAGCTGCGGGACTCAGCCATCGATGACTTGTCCCGCGATCTGCTTCGACTTGGCCTTTATCAACTGTTTGAGCTCCGAACACCAGTGCATGCAGCGGTATTTGAGACGGTCGAGCTCGCCTCGCCGCACCGCCGTTCATTGATCAATGGTATAATGCGGAATGCCGTCAGGGAGCGCGATCGCTTAAGGAGCAATGCGGCCAAGACGCCGCTACACATCCGCGAGTCGCATCCGGAATTTCTGGTCAGGCGATGGCGTGAAGCTTTTGGTGAAAATTGCGCCGACGCAATCTGTCGCTGGAATAACAAGCCGGCACCGATCTACGCGCGAATAAATACCCTCCGAATTAGGCCGGAGGATTTTCTCAAGAACAATCCGACGGCGTGTCCGATTTCGGCGCACCCATTTTTCGTCGAATACGAAGGACTGCCCGAGGCAGCGATTGCGCGCGGTGATTGTTACATCCAGGATCCCAGCACCGCGCTGGCGGTTGATCTCCTCGAAGCACAACCGGGTGAAATGGTCCTGGATGCCTGTGCCGCCCCAGGTGGCAAAACGTTGTACCTGGCTGCGATCACGAAAAATACGGCGAGCATTGTGGCATGCGATCGCGACGCGGCGCGTCTGAAGTTATTACGCCAAAACTTAAGTCATCTGGGCGCAATTCAAATTGAGGTCATCCAACACGACTGGCTGGACGAGCGCTACCCAGCGGCGGTAAGGCCGAAACAGTTCGATAAAATTCTGGTCGATGCACCGTGCACGAACACCGGAGTGATGCGGCGACGCGTCGATGTCCGATGGCGGCTAAAACCGGCAGATTTCCAGCAAATGCACGGGCAACAGTTGAGAATTGTTGCAGCAGTGATTCCTCTGCTGCGTCCCGGGGGGATGCTCGTCTATAGCACCTGTAGCCTCGAGTGCGAAGAAAATGAGGAATTGGTCAAGCATTTAGCTCATCAGGTTCCGACGCTTAAAATCCAGCAGACGCGGACCATTTTACCGTGGCGCGATCATTTTGACGGTGCCTTCGCCACACGCTTCGTCCTGACCGGGTAAGCCTCCGCAGTTGCAACAGACGGCAGCAATGGAATCATAGCGCGCTATGCGCGACGATCGTTTCGACAAACTGGCCAAGATATTGACCAGCTATTCCACTCAGCTCAAACGCGACGAGAAGGTGCTGATTGAAACGTTTGACGCTCCAGAGGAGATGACGATTGCCCTCGTTCGAGCGGCGCGAAGACGTGGCGCCATTCCGTTCGTACAATTGCAACGCGCGATGGTGAGCCGGGAACTGGCGCGGGAGGCCGAAGCTGTCCAGCTAAATTTCCAAGCCAAGCACGAGCTGGCGCGAATGAAACAGATGGACGCGTACATCGCCATTCGAGGCAGCCATAACATTACTGAACTGTCCGACGTTCCGATTGACCGAATGAAGCTGATCGCAAGGAAAATGCGACCGGTGCAGGACCAGCGCGTAGAGAAAACGAAGTGGGTCATATTGCGTTGGCCAACGGCGGCCATGGCACAGCTCGCGAGTATGAGCACGGAAGCATTCGAAGAGTTTTTCTTCGAAGTTTGCTCACTCGATTATCGGAAACTGCTGCCGGGGATGAAGGCCCTGAAACGGCTGATGGAAAAAACCGATAAAGTGGAAATCCGTGGCCCAGGCACAGAATTGCGTTTCAGCATCAAGAACATCCCGGCGATCCTATGCGCGGGAGATCGCAATATTCCCGATGGCGAGGTTTTTACCGCGCCCGTGCGCGAATCGGTCGACGGCTTTGTGACCTTCAACGCGCCAACCATTTATCAAGGAACTGGCTTCGATAACATCCGGCTGGAATTCGAAAATGGAAAGATCATCAAAGCGAGCAGTAACGAGACGAAAAAGCTGAACGAAGTACTCGATTCCGACGCGGGCGCGCGCTATATCGGCGAATTCTCGCTTGGATTTAATCCCTACATTCTGCATCCGATGCGCGACATTCTGTTCGACGAAAAAATTGCCGGCTCCTTTCATTTCACTCCCGGCCAGGCCTATGAAACCGCGGACAATGGAAACCGCAGCCAAGTCCATTGGGACATGGTGAACATCCAGCGGCGCGAGTATGGCGGGGGCGAAATCTATTTCGACGGCAAATTGGTTCGTAAAAACGGTGAATTTGTCCTTCCCGCAGTGCGCTCGTTGAATCGAGCGCAGCTGTTGAGAAGAAAATAAAAAGCCGCGCCGAATTAGCGGCGCGGCTTTTTCAGAATCTTCGCGACGCGCTATCCGCGGCGCTGCCCGAGCGGATTCAATTGGAGCATTGCGATTTCACCGCTGCTTGCCAGTTGGACATTGGTGATTTCGAAAACGGGCGCGTTCTCAAGGGCGGTAGCACCGGCCCCTGGCAATTGAACCGAAACCGTTTTGGAACTCGAATTCAAAATGATCGCGGAAATATCAAATGAAGGCGAAAATTCCACGGTCGTGATTTGGAAAGCGGCGGTGACATGGACCGAAGCCTGGCCTTGTTGGGATGGCGTCAGTTGCACTGGAGCGCCCTCAAATCCAGACACGATTTGCAGACCGGCAATGTTGAAGGATGGACTGGCCAGCGTCGCAGGCTTCTGCTGCTGTGAGGGATTCAACCGCATTTGGCCAAGACTATTTGGTGCAGGCTGAACCTTTGCGACTTCAAAGTTCACTTGCAGGTTCATCGCCGGTTGCGGCTGCTGGGACGGTGCCAGGCGCATCGTTACTACTTTTGAAACCGGCCGTAATTGCAGCGCCCCCATTTTAAATGTTGGCGTCAGTTGCATCGATGCGATTTCACATGAGAGCGTGATTTGCACGGCTGTTTGCATGCCGGTCGCGGGCACTGCTTGGGAGCCGGGCGCCGCAGCATGCACGGACTGAGATGAGATTCCGCCAGCGGGAGTCCGGATGACGGGAGCGGTTGGAGTCTGGAGTGTTTCAGGCATGTTTTCGGTGGTTATTGGTTGTGAGGCTAAATTGTCTTGCGGCAGGTTGGCGCCAGCCATCATGTCGACAGGCGTTTCGGCAACTGTTTCTCCGGCAATTTCCGAGGTAAACTGATAGATCTCTTCCGACGCGCTGATACCAACCGGCTCGTCTGTGGAGACCACGGTTTGATACGGCACTGGCTGACCCTGTAGGACCGGCTCGCTTTCTTCCGCTGTGGGCGATTCGACGAACGGTTCCGGAACCGGGATCTCTTGGGGAAAGACGACTGGTGCGATCGCCTCTTCAGGAGCGATTGGTTCGTAGATCGAAGATTCCTGAGCGACAAATTCGGGTGCCGGCTCGGTTTGGACAATTGGCTCAGAAACCCACTCTGTCTGTTCTTCGGCGATCACAGAAGCAGGCTCATCAGAAACAATCGCAGCAGCGCTTGAGATCGGCGCCGATTCGGCTTGGACGATCGGCTCAGAAACCCACTCGGTTTGTTCTTCCGCGATCACGGAGCCAGGCTCATCAGAAACAATCGAAGGAACGCTTGAGGCCGGGGCAAACTCCAGTTCTCTTTCTGGTTTTAAAGGCTGAACCGCCTCGCGACTTTCGGTTTCCTGCTCAATAACCGGCCCGACGCACGATCCAGAAAACTCTGCGAAAGAAG
Organism: Verrucomicrobiota bacterium; assembly: GCA_003217965.1. GTDB lineage: Bacteria > Verrucomicrobiota > Verrucomicrobiia > Chthoniobacterales > UBA10450 > AV69. Next base: position 17,572 of record QHNB01000092.1, read on the forward strand.
GAGCTACAAACTCATCCTGTCCGTTTGATCGATCCGTAATTGGTTCTACTTCGGCAGCGACCGGCGTTTCAACCGCACGTTTCGCGAGCGGAATCACCGCGCGACGAAGTGATGGCTCGGACGCTTTCAATTGTAG
>QHNB01000093.1 GCA_003217965.1 Verrucomicrobiota bacterium
GCAATGTTCGCGGATCGGTGATTCGATCGAGCCGCTGCCCCATGGTCGGACCGGCTGCAGGCACTTTGGCAGGCGCGACAACGGTGGCCGGAGTTTGAGCTGGCGCCTCGACGGCAGGTGACGTTTGCGTTGGACGAGATTGAGCATTGCTGGAGGCAATTGCTGCGCTAGCAGTCGGAGCAGCGGTAGGAGTCGCCTGCACAGAAGCGATAGCTGGAAGATTCACCGGCGCGGAGCTTGCTGGCATTCCCACGCTTGGTGTGACTGGCGGATTTGCCGCAGTAGCAGGACTCCCAACAGATGAAGCGGGAACAGCTTCGGGGTGG
>QHNB01000149.1:0-6416 GCA_003217965.1 Verrucomicrobiota bacterium
TTGCCTCGACCACACCGCTGCCCGCTTTGCTCGCTCGACGGACAAATGCGCAAGTTCGGGCGATGGCGGTGCACACTTCCGGATTTGCGCGCTGGCGCGCGATTGTTGAGCCACCAGTCAGTGGTCATACGACCTCGATTGAATCGCTCACCGCTCGCGTCAACGAAATTATCGAGCGGCAAGTGCGGCGCGCGCCGGAAGATTGGTTCTGGGTCCACGACCGGTGGAAGACCCCGTTTCCCAATTTTCTTCTCGAGCGCTACAAGCGCGGTGTTTTTGTGCCGGGAAATGGGTCTGTGAAACCGTTCCGAATTTTGATTCGAAGCGGAAATTGGCTCGGCGACGCGGTGATGAGCGTCCCGGCCGTTCAGACGATTAAACGCGGCCGGCCCGATGCGTATGTCACGATGGCGGCGCCGGAGACGATCGCTGAGATGTGGAAGATTGTTCCGGAAGTGGACGCCGTTATTGCGCTTCCGCAAAAATCCCTCTTCGCAGCGGCGCGTATCTTACGCAAAGCGCCGGCTTTCGATGTCGCCATTCTCTTTCCGAATTCGCTGCGCACCGCACTCGAAGTGTTTTTGGCAGGAATTCCTCGACGAGTTGGATTCAGCGGCCATTCAAGGCGCTGGCTGCTGAATCAGCGACCGCGTCAGACAAAAGCGCGCGGCATCGTCCATCAAAGCTATAGATACTTGGAACTCGCTACTACGATTGGGGCAAAGGTTCGGCCTGAGTTTCCGCCGGCCAAGCCTGTCGATCGACAACGGGCTGATTTGAGATTTGCCCTTTGCCCGGGAGCGGAATACGGACCGGCGAAACGTTGGCTGCCGGAACGATTCACTGAAGTAGCACGGGAGATCGCAGCACGATTGCCCGTGCGATGGATTCTTTTCGGGATCGCCAGCGACAGAGCAGTCGGCAACCAAATCGCCGGTGCACTGGGCGAAAAATGTGTGAATCGAATCGGCCAGACAACGTTGAGCGAGCTAATCGCAGAACTGCGTCAGTGCGATTTGCTGCTCACAAACGACACCGGCACCATGCACCTGGGGAGTTGGCTCAGGATTCCGACCGTGTCGATTTTCGGCTCAACCGAGCCAAAGCGAACCGGTCCATTGGGTGCGGGTCATCGCATCTTGCGCCACCACGTCGAGTGCAGTCCCTGTTTTTTACGCCAATGCCCGCTCGATTTTCGATGCATGCGCGAAATCACGGCTTCAGAAGTGACCACGGCTGTTCTCCAAGTGGTTCTCAGCGCGCCGAGCCCAGGGGCCGGCTCCGGTTAGCGTTGCTTTCTCGGCACATTTGGAAATCATTTCCTCTCAGGATGGCAAATTCCGATGTCCCGCGCGTTCGGGCGGAATTTCAGGTGATGTTTTTCGACACCGATTGCGCGGCAGTTGTACACAATATTGCTTATTTACGCTTCATCGAAGTGGCGCGGACACAGCTTGCCGAGCAACTCGGATTGCAATTGCGCGAGATGGCGGAACAGCAGAAGTATCCCGTCCTTCTTCGGACAGAAATTGATTATCGGCGCGCCGCAAGACTCGGCGATCATCTCGTTGTCGAAGGTTGGCTCGATCGCATCGAACGGGTGCGATTTCGGTGCGGGTTTAAGATCCTGCGCCGGAACGATGACATGCTGATCGCGGAATGTCAGCAAACCCTGGCATTGATCGAGTTGCCCGCCGCGAAACTGTTGCGACTGCCACAGAGTTGGGACCAATATCGAGCGGCGGTAGCGGCTAGCGATTAACATGACTACGGGAACTCGCGCCTTGGGCGTGGGCGAAACATTCCTCGAGCCAGGTGCGCTGCCGCCGCCTCCGACCCGGCACGCACTTTTCCTCATCGTCATTGCCCTGGGCGCGCTCGTTCACTTCGGGACGGTTTACTGGGGCGACCTCTACAGCGAAACCGAAGGTCAGTATGCGGCAGCTGCGCGCGAAATGCTGCAGAACGGTGAGTATCTTTTGCCGACCAACGACAGCATTCCACGGCTGCAAAAACCGCCGCTCCTGTATTGGCTCATCGTCGGGAGCTATCAATTGTTCGGCGTGAATGCTGCCGCTGCGCGCATGCCCATCGCCCTCTCTGTGGTCGTGACCGTAGCGCTAACATTTCTCATTGGCGAACGGCTCGCGAACTTTTGGCGCGGGTTTGCCGCTAGCCTGATTTATCTCACCTTGACGGGCACGTTCGTCCTGGCGCGCATCGTCATGCCCGAACCGCTCTTCAGCGCCCTGATTGCGGGCGTGATCTATTGTGGCCTCGCTGGGTTTCAGCAACGAAAACAGCGGCACATATGGTTCGCCGGAGCTTGGATTTGCGTCGGCTTAGCCTGTTTGGCTAAGGGTCCGCACGCATTGCTTTTTTGTGGAGCCACGTTCGCAATACCGGCCATTTTTTACCGGGAAGCCCGAATCCGATTTCGTTCGCTTCTGTCATGGCGGTACTTGCTTCTCTTCGCGGCGATGGTTGCTCCCTGGTATATCTGGGTCGAAACCCATTTCAATGGGTCGTTTCACTCTCTTGTCGGGGCAGAGTGGGGTAAACATTTGGTAGGCAGGTACCCGAATGGTCAATGGTACGATGACGTGCCGCGACTAATATTTCTCGCGATGCACCTTGGGTGGTGGTTCCCGTGGTCGTTCGCCATTTTACCTCCTCTTTTTGCCTGGCGTCGCGTAATGCGACCTCGAGAGATCAGTTTCGAAGACGCTCTACCGATGAGTTGGGGGCTCGTTGTGTTAAGCGCGGCTGTCATAATTGGTCAGAGGCAAGATTATTACGCGCTCAGCATGTTCAGCGCGTTCGCCCTGTGGGCAGCGATGATTTTTGATCGGGCGCCGCGATCACTGCGGAGCGCCGTTGCAGTCCTGCTCGGCGCGGTCGGTCTCGCGCTTGCCGCAGTTGCCCTTTTCCTACCTCAGCTCCTCTCGAAAAATCAATCGACCTGGGGCGAAACCAGCTTTCGTTGGACGGCGCTGCTTGCCCTGCGAGATATCCCGCCGAGCGCGTGGTTGCAATTCCGACCGCTCGTTGCGATCACCGCTGCCTGCCTGATCCTCGGCGTCTTGGTCACCATTTACCTGCTGCGGAGCAATCGTGAAAAAATCGCCATCCTTGGAATCGCTGTTGGGATGATTCCCGCTGGTTTTTGCATGATCAGCGGCGTGGCCCAACTCGCCCCGTACTTCTCTCTTGCACCGGCAGCGCGATATTTGAATGCGCGTCTCGACGCAACGGGACAGGTGATCTTCGAAGGGTCGCCTGGTCTAGCCAGTAGTCTCGGATTCTACCTCGAAGGCAAATTTGCCATGGTAAATCAGCAACCGGATCCGGACCTCCCGCTTACGGCCGAACAACATAATCTTTTTCTTGAAGAATCAGATGCGCTCGAGCGCTGGTCAGCGCCACGCGCTGTTTTCCTGATCATCGAGCAAAGCCGGGTAGACCACTGGCGCGATGTATTGACGAAGCGCTTTCATGTTTATCATCAAGTGGCAACCTGCGGCACTTATGTGGTGCTCTGCAATCAGATCTGATCTCTGGCATCTTCGACATTTGAAAAAGCTAGCGGGGCGCGCTACTGTCGTCGCTCGTTTCTCATGTCACAGCATCGTAGCCTCAAGGGAGCCAGCACCATCATCGCCAAGCGAAATGTTTTGAAGCGCTTTGAGCGCATTGATTTGCTCAAGAAACGAGGCCAGTGGAAAGAAACGAGCAAAGTCATTGGCCTCCCTAAAACAAAGCCGGACGTTTAAGCGCCAATTTCCCGGCCAAATACAGCGGTGCGGCTGAACCGGTTTCTTGCGGCTGCTGGAATCGCTTCACGGCGGCAAGCGGACGAATTGATCGCCCAAGGTCGGGTGACGGTTAACGGCAGACAGTGCACGGACTTTCATTATCAACCGGCACCCGGCGATCACGTCAAACTTGACGACAAGCTTATTTTCCCTAAGACCCGAGTCTATCTCGCGTTAAATAAACCACGAGGTTTCGTTTGCACACAACGTGATCCGCACGCGACCGACACCATCTTCGACTTGCTGCCACCCAGGTTTTCGGGCCTTTTTTACGTCGGACGCCTCGATGCACAAAGCGAAGGTTTGTTGTTGCTGACGAACGACGGCGACTTTGCCCAGCGTCTCACGCATCCCCGCTTTGAGATCGAAAAAGAATACGAAGTGAACCTGGATAAACCCGCCTCACCCGATCTCGCCGAACGCCTCCTCCGCGGTGTCGTTATAGATGGGAAACGCGCCAGCGCGGCGCGGGTTCGTCGGATTTCCGCCAAGCGGTTGCAGATTGTGCTTACCCAAGGGCTCAATCGTCAAATTCGGCGAATGCTAGAGCGATTCGGTTTTCACGCCAAACGCTTGAGACGAATTCGGATCGCCAACCTTTCCTTACGTGACTTGCCGCCAGGAAAGTGGCGACAACTTAGCCAGCAGGAGGTGCGTAACTTGACTGTGGCGTCTGGTGCAAAGAATTGAGCAGATGAAACTCGACAACTGTTCCGCAGTTATCACCGGCGCTTCTGCCGGGATTGGCCGCGAATTTGCGCGGCAGCTCGCTCCGCGCGCGCAGCGCATTGTTCTGGTCGCCAGACGAGGCGATCGGCTGGAGGAACTGCGGCTGGAGTTGCAGCAGACAAATCCGGCGTTACGGGTCGAGATTCGGGTCGCCGATCTTTCGGTTCTCGAACAAGTGATGGAACTGGGCCGTGACCTTTCGAAAGATCAGCCGGTTGATTTTCTGATTAACAATGCCGGATTAGGCGACTACGGCTCGGTTTCGACCGCGGATCCAAGGCGCTTGAATGAGATGATCCAAGTCAATGTTCTCGCCCTCACCGCGCTCACACGCGCTTTGTTGCCGCAAATGATTGCACAGAAGCGCGGCGGGATCTTGAACGTCAGCTCCTCGGCCGGTTTTTTGCCAATTCCGGGCTTTGCTGTTTACGCCGCCACAAAGGCGTACGTGACAAGTTTCAGTGAGGCCCTTCGCGCGGAAGTACGGGGGAGCCATATTTCCGTTTGTGCGCTCTGCCCCGGACCAGTGCACACCGAATTCATGACCGTCGCAGCGCAACGACAACCACGATCGGAAACCGCGCCCGAATTCGTACACGTACCGGTCGAGAAAGTGGTGCGCGCCGGACTAAACGGGATAGAGCGCGACAACGCGCTCATAATTCCCGGTAGCATGATGAAGATCGGAATGGCGCTGGCACGTCTATCGCCCATCGCGCTAATGCGCCTAGGTTGGCGTTTTTCCAAAGGGCGCGTCTAGCGCGCGATCATTTGTATTTAATTGAACAACCGTACGGCCGCGTGTTCGCGTTCGAAACTGGTTTGCCGCTCATCGATTCATCGAGCGCCACCTTCACATAATTGGTCGACGAAGGGATATCATTCGGGTTGGGAGTGGCTTTGCTGTCGATCGCACCCTCGTAAATCACCTTTCCATCGGGATTGATGACGAACATGTGAGGCGTATTTCGCGCGTTGTAGCTGCGACCGGCTTTACCATCCGGGTCGAGTAACAGGGTCGTTTGTTTGGTGTTCCAATCTTTCATCACTTTTTGAGCCTGTTCCGAGGAAAGATTTCCTTCCGCGCCAGGCGCGTTGGAATCAATTGTCAGCCAGACGACCCCTTTGCCGGTATATTCGCCTTGCAGCTTCTGCATGTTGCCGCTCCCGTAATGTTTCTTCACGAACGGGCACTCGGGATTAAACCATTCCAGGACCACGTATTTGCCTTTGTACTGCGAGAGACTGTGGGTTTTGCCATTGACATCAGGCAGACTGAAATCGGGCGCGGCCGAGCCGACAGCTGGGGATTCCGCCGCATACAGCGCGGTTGCGGCCAACGAAAAGCAAGCGAGAACAATGGAACGAATTTTCATACGTTATGGTTGATAGGCGATGGTGTGGTTAACGGTTTCAAGTTTTTCTAGGACGATGTTTTTAGTCAGCAACTCCGGGAAAACATATGGTTGAGCCGAGCCCCCCGGATACAACACATACAATGGGACACCTGGGCGTCCGAATTGTTTCAACATTTTGGTAATCGCCGGATCACCATTGGTCCAATCGGCCTTCAATTTTACGATTTGCCGCTCGGAAAAAGCGCCCCGGACGGCGTCCGTCTCCAACACGGTCGATTCATTGAATTTGCAGGTGATGCACCATTCAGCGGTGAAGTCGATGAATACAGGATGGCCTTGTCGAATTTCCGATGCCAACCGATCGGGTGTGAACTTCTCCCAGCCATGGCCGAGAGCGTTTCCGGTGGCGACAGCCGAGGCGGCTTGAAATTTTTCACCTATAAAATAAGCGGCGCCGCCAAGCACCAGCACCGTCATGACGACGACTGCAATCATACGAGAGCGAAATGTCGCC
>QHNB01000149.1:6497-8695 GCA_003217965.1 Verrucomicrobiota bacterium
CGCGCACCATCCACGTGCCGGGTCTCGGGAGAAACTTTAGCCAGGCCGGTTGGGCGGTGAGGAGGAAGTAAGGCGCGCTCATTCCCGCAGCAATCGCGCCGAACATCAACAGGATAATTGTCGCCGATTGGGTGAAAGCGAATCCAAGGGCAGTGCCAAGAAATGGCGCTGTGCACGGTGTCGCCAGGATAGTCGCGAACACACCCTGGAAAAACGATCCGACGTCACCGTGGGCGGAGCCACTCGCAATCGCGCCGCGACTCAGCCATTGCGGAACCGATATTTCGAAGACGCCGAAAAGATTCAAGGCAAAGACGAGCACGACCGCGCTCATCAGCAGCACGAAATACGGATTGGTGAACTGGAAAGCCCAAGTGATTTCCCGCCCAGCTGATTTCAGTGCCACCAACACGAGCGCTAGCCCGATAAACCAGACGAAAATTCCGCCGATGAAAGCGAGACCGCTGCGAAAAATGCGGGCCCGACTTTGACCAGCCTGTTGCACAAAACCAAAAATCTTGAGCGAGATCACGGGCAATACACACGGCATCAAATTAAGAATAAACCCGCCGATAAATCCGAAGATAAGAAATCGTACCAGCTCGCGGAGCGAGGAATGGTTGTTAGCCGGCGCGATCGGCGGGCCGGCCGATATGTCCCATGCGCTGCGCTCTGGATCGTCTGCAGAGTTTCCAAAAACAATAAGGCCGGGCAAGGAGTCAATGGTTCGATTAGACGGGTCGAGCGGAATGCGAAAGGTAAATTGATCCGGACCGCGCGTTTCCAATCGGGGATGACCGACAGCGATGCTTTCTTTGGGAGAAGGGAAGAACTCGACGGAGGAGAATCTTGAAAGATCAGGACTGCTAGCGTTCAAGAGCAGCCCACTAGCCTCCTTTTTCCAAGAAGCAGAAAAATTCGCGCCGGGCGACCTCGGGAGCTGTTTCTGAAAACGGGCAAAAAGGTCAGAGTTAGCCGCCGTGTTGGTCGAGGCGACTGGCAGAGTGAGATTCAGGGTCGCGTCCCCCGGAATACAAATTTTCTCGCAGACCAGCCAGTTGACTTTCGCGGAAAGATTCGCCGTCGTTCCGCTGATGTTTTTTGGCGGCGTGATCTCTTGAATCAACAAAACTTCGTTCTGATAGCCGTAAATCTGAATGTCGCCCGGCTCGGTGAGCTTGAGCGGAATTGGCCACTGAATTTCGCCTGCACGCCAACCTGGTGGCAGTTGCCATTTAATTTCGGTGGGAATTCCCGCGTCACCCGGATAACGCCAGTAGGTGTGCCAGCGAGGCGCCATCTTGAGGTGGACTCCAACGAGGAACGGCTCGCCCGGAACCACTGCGTTGACATTGGCCACCGTGTCGGACTGCACGAGCTGGATGCCTTGGTACAATTGCGCAACAGCGGCGTTTGCCACAAAGAGCAAGGCTAGGAGCGGGCTGAACAATCGCTTGATGGCACCCATGCAGATACTTATCACTCGATAGCTCGTCGAGCAACGAACGTAGCTACGGTGGCTCGGGGCATGCTGCCTACCAGATATGCGCTATTTCATAGTGATTGGCCTAATCGGGTTAGGTGTCGTTTTTATGCGGCAGAAATCGCAACAGAACTCCGCCACCCCCAACATGCCGCCAAAGCCGGAAGCAACACTTACCCCGCGACCCGCCAGCGAGCACAATTGGGCGAAGAGTGCAATCGATCGTGCCCAAGAGGTCAAGCAGCAGGTGAAACGCGAGCGCGCCTCAAACGAGGTTCCTTGACGATCTGTTGATGTCGTAGACTTGCACAAGGCCGATGCCCTCGGCATTGCCGGGACTCTTCAGAGCGACAGGGCCATCTCCTCGTAGGGCGCGGAACGCCAGTGCCAATGGGAGCGAGGTGATAAAACGACACAAAAGGCAGCGGAGATGTGAAGCCGCCCACAGCCTCTTCCGCGAAGTCAGTTTACGGAGGTGAATGCCCTACCCTGCTCTGTAATGCCTGCTTAAATTCTTGAGTTGAAATCGCCCGGCCCGCCGTCGCAGCGCGCTCATTTTTCCCAAGTTGATTCACGTCGGTTAAAGGTGCGCCGTCATTTGTCAGCACAACATCGCGTCCGGTCTCGTCCTTTTGGACCCGAAACCGGCCGTGCATGATTCCGACCAATGGAATGAATTGCGTGCCATTGTTCTCGACAAAGAGAATATCGCGAT
>QHNB01000150.1 GCA_003217965.1 Verrucomicrobiota bacterium
GGTCGGTCGCGATCAAATCCTGCTCGGCGATGGGTCGGGCGAGATTCTCAAACTCTGCGCCGAGGTATTCACCGGTCCGATCTCTGCGAAAACGAGTGAGGCGACAGGGCGCGGGACGATGGTTGTAGCTGATCCAACGTTCGAGGCGATTTTCAATCATGCCCGCGTTAACGGAGCTGAAGTGGTCAAGGTTCCGCTCACTTCTACTTTTGCGCATGACCTTCCGAAAATGGCCGCAGCTGCGAACGAAGGCCTCATTTACGTCTGTAACCCGAACAATCCGACCGCCAGCATCACACCAAAAAATGAGCTGCGCGATTTTATGGCCAAAGCTCCGCGGCAGACCATGATCTTAGTGGACGAAGCCTACTATCATTATGCCGATAGCGCCGACTACGAGAGTGTGATCCCAATGGTTAAGGATCACCCGAACCTGATCGTCGCGCGGACTTTCTCAAAGGTTTATGGGATGGCCGGACTGCGCTGCGGCTACTGTGTTGCGCAACGGGAGACAATCGAGCGAATCCGTCCCTATCAACCTTGGGATAGCGTCAATATCATGGCCTTAGCGGCGGCCATGGCCAGCCTCAACGACCCCGATCAAGTGACAAACGGCCGCCGGCTAAATACAGAAACCAAAGCGTTCCTGACCGGGCAGCTCGAAAGCATGGGCTATAAACAGATTCCTTCGCAGGCCAACTTCGTCATGATCGATGTAAAGCGCCCGGTCGTGCCACTCATCCAGGCATTGAAAGAACGCAAGGTTCAAGTTGGCCGCTTATTTCCTGCGCTTCCGAATCACATGCGGCTCACCATCGGAAAGAAAAGCGAGATGGAAGCATTTCTGTCGGCCTTCCAGCAAATAACGGCGTGATTCTTTGGTAGGGGCGGTTCACCGAACCGCCTGGAGTTCCTCGATACGTATCGGAACGGTTCTTGAGTCTTCTACTCCCTCGTTTTCCACTTCGCGGCGTCGTAGACCAATTTTGCCGTCGCTACATCTTGCACCGCCATGCCAAGCGATTTGAAAACCGTCGTCTTATTAGTGGGTGTCGGTTTGCTTCCATTGAGAATCTCGCCTAGCTCGGCGTAGGGCGTGCTCCCGGACAAAATCACGTCTCCGGATTCGCTTTGCGCGCCTTGGTAGGAATCAACCACGACCACATTCGCCATCACTGCATCGTCCAGTTCACGCCAATGCGGCCTGGCTGCTCCTACTGCATTGACATGTGCTCCTTTCTTCAACCACTCGCCCTTGAGAATAGGTTCGTGTGAGCTGGTCGCTGTTACCACTACATCGGCGTCCCGAACAGCGGCTTCGAGTGGCATCGCTTTGATTCCATTTTCGCGGGCGAAACGCTCGGCGCGTTCCCAATTCCGGTTCCATACCCGGACCTCTGCAAAGGCGCGGACGTGAGGCAAAACTTCGAGATGTGATCGAGCTTGAACGCCCGCTCCTATTAACGTCAGCACCTTTGCGTCGCCTGCGGCCAACGCGTCTGTCGCTACCGCCGAAACGGCCGCGGTCCGCATTTCGGTGATATAGCGCCCATCCATCAAGGCGAGCGGTTCGCCCGTGCGAGGATCGAATAACGCTATCACCGCCATGTGCGTGGGTAATGCGGTACCGGCATTACCGGGGTAATACGTAACCATCTTGATCCCCATTGATTCACCTGAAGCCGGCATCACGCCGAAGAAACCGCCATGTTGCGCCAGGACTCCGCGCAGAGGTTGCTGCCATTTTCCGGTCGAGAATTCCATCATCACCCGCCGCATGGCTGCGATCAGGTCTGGTACTCGCAATCGTTCCCGAACTTCTGTTTCCTCGAAGTAGTGCACTATCTCTTAGTTGGGGTTAGAGCTAGCGATACCTGCGCTCTCGGGAACGAACGAGAACACCGCGCATTCGTTTCTAGGAAAACATTTCGGCAATTGCTGCCTCGACATGAATCCGCATGGTATCGAGGATCGGGACGCCGTTATGCTCGCGATCGCGTAGCACTAGCGGCAGCTCAGTTCCAGCAAGGATAACGGCATCGATATTTCTGGCCGCTCTCAGCTTGTCCACGATCCCGAGCAAACGAAATCGCGTTTCCGGCAAGAATTTACCCAACACCAGCTCGTTCATGTACTTGTCATGAATGTATTCCTGGTCTTCCGGCTCGGGAATGATCAGTTCGATTCCTTCTCGTGAGAACACCTTTGGATAAAAATCGCCCTGCATCGTAAATTGGGTGCCAAACAGCGCCGGCCGGTTCAACGCTTGCGCTTTCGTCGCCGCGCATGCCGTCTCCACGATACTGATCAACGGGAAGGGCGACCTGCTCCGAACTTCATCAAAGACAATGTGCGGAGTGTTGGACGCGATTAAGCCGAACTCCGCACCAGCCTTGGCCAGCTTCTCCACCTCGATTACCAGAAAATCCGCGAGACCGCGACGATCGTCGCGCTCGACTAAATCGATCTCTTTTCCTAGATCGATGCTGTTGAGGATCAAGTGCGGGTAACTGCCGTCACGCACTCGGCCCCGGTAGAGGGCAATAATCGTCCGGTAATATTCAATCGTGCTTTCCGGGCCGACTCCGCCGACTATCCCCAGCGTCTTCATCGCTCGCGGCCGGGCGATGAGATCATTGTCCTATATCCCGCCGACACGAATCAAACCGGTAGGATATTAGTTGGATGATGTCGATGGATAACTGCACCACTCTCGTCGGCAACGTGCGGAAAACGATCGGCCGCTCGAGCGCGCGCTTTTGCGGCTTCAAGTTGGCGATCGCGCGGCGGGGCATTGGTCACCAGAGAATCCAATAGCTCGCGCGCTGCCTCACTCACTCGGTCCACGGCCCGGATGAATGCGGGCTCGTTGACTTTGGAAGGCCGGGTAAACCCACTGAGTTTTCTAACAAACTGGAGAGCGGATGCCCGAATCTCCTCGTCCGTGGCGGGTGGCTTGAAGTTATGGAGCGTTTTGATGTTTCGGCACATGCGAAATCCTCCTTTGGCCGCTCGCAGATTGCAAACTGAACCTCTTGTACAAACTAGCGGCTGATAGCTACCGGGATGACCATTTCCAAGATTCTCCGGAGGTCAGTGAAAATTAGGATGGGCAAGCAAGAGAACGAGGAAGAATAAGACGAAAAGAGCTCCCGGAATCGCGAGTAAGAGTAGCAGAACAATGGCGAGCGGGCGCTGCCCAATTGATCGCAACCAGATGCTTCCTCCGACCACAGCTGCCAAAGCGGCCAGGATCAGCAGCCAGGGCAGAATGTTGAACGAGCGTATCCGATCACCGGCCGCCAACGAAAAAAAGAAGTAGAGCGCTATCGCGGCAATAGCCGCGTCGATCGACCAGAGGAACCAAAACCAAAACTTCACGATCTATCTCCCAGTCATCGCTTCGCCCCGATTAACTTGGGCACCGGTCCATTCGTCGTTGTTTAACCGGCACATGCGATCTTATCAGACCGAATAATGTTCGTTTTATCCGATTTGTATTTCAGGCGGAACCTCCGGATTCATCAAAGACGCGCCGCCGTCAGCGTAAATCACCTGGCCTGTGATCCACTTCGCTTTGTCCGAGCAAAAAAGCGAGACTACATTTCCAATATCTTCGGGGGTTCCCAGCCTGCCCATTGGCGTCCAACCGCGCGCATGCCACTCGCGGATTAACTGCTGAACTTGTTCCGGCAATGTGTTCATGACGCTGTCCTCTGTCCAGCCAGGACTAATCGCGTTCACTGTGATACCACGCTTCGCCGCCGCGACCGCAAAGTAGCGAACGAGTGACTCCAATGCCGCCTTGGCCGAGCCCATCGCCACCCAAGGTTGAAGCCCGCCCGTCCGGCTTCCTTGCGCGTAAGTGATAGCGAAAATTCTTCCTCCATCGGCCATTAGCGGAAGCGCTTCGCGAACACCGACCAGAAAAGCCTTGGCTTGGGAATCAAATGCCGTGTCCCACTGCTTCAACGTAATGTCTAATGGCGCTTGGAAAAACGCCGGCGCCTCTGGCCGGGCATTGCTCACAAAAATATCGAGCCTCCCAAATGCGCTCTTTACCGTGCGAAACATCTCAGAGATTTGGTCGGGCCGTGTTACGTCGGCTTGAACAAGGAGACCATCGGCACCTCGCTGCCGCACCTCCCCGAGTGTGTCCCTTGCCGCGCGCTCGTTCTGGTAATAGTGGACGGCAATCCTGACGCCCTTCTGGGCAAGGGCCAGTGCGATTCCTCTACCAATGCCACGTGAGCTGCCAGTGATTAGCGCGTATTTCTCAGCACCGGCCATATTCGCCTCATCCGCTTATATCGAGGCGAAGATCAGATCAGCCGCGACTGACGAGTGCGAGCATTTTCAGCTTCGGTATCCGCAACCGAAAACCGTAGCGGCCGCCGCACCGGCGGCAGAGTTGTGTAGCTTTTGCGAGTTGACCCAATCGTCCACAGCCCGGTCAGACTCGTCCGCGGGCGCTTCGGCGAACCGCCCTGCCGAAGGTTTCCGTCTGCTGTTGCACCCGTTTTACCCGCTGAGACGGTGGACGCCGAAACCCGAGTCTCCACTTTCGCTTCTGCCGCCAGTGACGGCGGCAGCCACAACGCCTTCGTGCCAGCGCTCGTGAGAACTTCTATTTTTGCAATGAGCGGAACCAGCGCAAGGCAATGGACGTTTGTGCGTCATTCACCTCGTGGCCGCCATGAAAAGTTCCGATTTTAAGCCGGGTGAAGCCGGTTCGTTTGATTGAACCCGCGACGTCGTATTGCTGCTCTACGCGTGCGATTCTGTCATCGTGCCCAGCACTAATATAAATTGGCGTCATGAGAAAATCCGCACCGGGCTGGGCTCTGACATATCCTGGACTCAGGTAGTCCTGGTTCACGCCGGTCAGGTAAAGGCCGGTGATGCGACAACCGCTTCGCGCTAGAACCGGCGCGATGGAGCCGGCGCCTTTTGCTCCTCCTGAGAAGCCGGCGCATGCCATCGGCCACTTCTCCGACCCGGCAAAGCTGCGATGGAGCGCGTCGATGGCAGCGAGTGTCATGGCCGTGCGCCATGCCGCCGTGTCGTTTCGCGGACGTTGGGAGCCGTCCGCCGCCAGTAACACCCAGCCTTCAGCAAGCCCGACCCTTCGATAAAACTGAACTAGATCATCTCGGTTCTGACGTTTGAAATCGCTCGTGGAACAGATAATCAAAAACGGCCAGCTTTTACTCGGATCAAAATTCGCGGGCGTCGCCAACACCGCGACCGCGCTTGCCGGCACAGGGTTGCCGCCTTGCCCTGCGTATGATTTTGCCTGCGCGCTCAGTGGGACATTGGCCTGGACTGTTGAACCTGGAGAAAAGGTAACGCCGGCAAAGTTGAGAGCAGCCTGGGCTGAGTCCGCGGCTACCACTGAGATGACGTTCAACGTCACGATTAGCTGGCCAACTAAGAGTAACCTATTCAAGAAAACTGTTGTGCGGATGTCTTCAGGTAATCAGCGACAAGCTAGCCTTGGGTCAAGTCACCCTTTATGACCGATTCCGCGTGGACTCGAAGCGGCGCTTCGCTTTCACCAGATATGTTTCGTCAGCGCAGTCCAATAGTGAGAGATGTCTCGGCTGCGCTCGACCATGACAGGAGCGGCTTGGTCAGAAAAGCGAGACGCTTTTGCGAACGCGCGGGACGCGCGTGCTACCTTACGCGGGGGCGCCGCCGAGAGCGCCTGGGAGCGGCGGAGTGACGTCGGGAGCAACGACTACTTGCTTGGGCGGTTTCTCCGGCTCCATCTTTTTCTCGCCGTCGCGTGGAGTGATTCCGGGCGGCGGATTCAGCATCCGACCGTGCTCGATGATCTCTCGGATCTGGGCGCCGTCGAGCGTCTCAAACTCGAGCAAGGCCTTGGCGATGGTATCGAGTGTGTCTCGGTTGGCCGTAAGCATTCTCTTAGCCGTTGTGTAAGCGTCATCGAGTAGTTTGCGCACTTCGTGATCGATTTCCTCAGCCGTGGCTTCGCTATAGTCGCGGGCGCGGGAGATATCGCGCCCAAGGAAAACGTAATCTTCGTGGTCGCCGTACTCGACCATGCCAAGCTTCTCGCTCATGCCCCATTCGCAAACCATCCGGCGCGCGGTCGCGGTCGCCATTTTGATGTCGCCGCGGGCGCCGTTGGTGACATCGCCAAACACCAGTTCCTCGGCCACGCGCCCACCCATGCTGACGGCTAGACTGGCAAGCAGTTCGTTTTTGCGATTAGTGTATTTGTCCTCCTCGGGCAACCACATCGTGCTGCCAAGGGAAGGTCCGCGAGGTATGATCGTGACCTTGTGGAGCGGCTCGGTGTGCTCGAGCAACTCAAGCAGGAGCGCGTGACCAGCTTCGTGATAAGCGGTGTTGGTCTTCTCTTTCTCGCTCAAGGCAAGGCTGCGGCGTTCTTTGCCCCAGCGCACCTTGTCGCGAGCTTCTTCTAGCTCGGCCAGGGTGACACCTTTTAGATTGCGACGAGCAGCGAGCAAAGCTGCTTCATTGATGACGTTGGCTAGTTCAGCACCGGAATAGCCGGGCGTGCCGCGAGCGACCACGGCAAGATCGACTCCTTCAGCAAGTTTCACTTTCTTGGAATGAACCCGCAGAATTTCCTCGCGCCCTTTGACATCGGGTAGGTTGACCGTGATCTGACGATCGAATCGCCCCGGGCGGAGTAGTGCCGGATCAAGGACATCGGGCCGATTTGTAGCGGCGATAATGATGACGCCTTCCTGAGTATCGAATCCGTCCATCTCGACCAGCAGCGCATTCAGAGTTTGCTCACGCTCATCGTGACCGCCCCCGACGCCGTGGCCGCGATGACGACCGACCGCGTCGATTTCATCGATGAAAATGATGCAGGGCGCCGATTTCTTGCCTTGCTCGAACATATCCCGGACCCGGCTGGCGCCGACACCGACGAACATCTCCACAAAATCGGAGCCGCTGATCGAGAAGAACGGGACGTCGGCTTCGCCGGCAATGGCGCGAGCGAGCAGCGTTTTACCCGTGCCCGGCGGTCCGACCAGCAGGACGCCTTTCGGGATTCGACCGCCCAGCTTCTGAAACTTTTTCGGATCACGCAGGAACTCGACCAGCTCCTGCACTTCGTCCTTGGCTTCCTCGACCCCGGCGACGTCGCGGAAGGTGATCTTGTTCTTGTCGCGCGCGAGCATACGCGCTTTGGATTTGCCGAAATTCAGCGCGCCTTTACCAGCCATCCGGATTTGCTGGCGGAACAGGAAATAGAGGACGAGCAGGAAAAGGGCAATCGGGAGAAATCCGAGAACGGTCTGGGCGACCAGGTTCGACTCAGTGCGAATAGCCGGCTGGATTCCAGCGGCAGCAAGTTTTTCCTGCAGGTTCGTATTATAGTTGAGGAAGATCGTGGTCCGGAACTTGGTCGCTTGCTCGACACCGGCGGTTTGCTTCCGGTAATACCCAATCAGCGCCTGGGTCGGTTGTCCTTCCTGGACGACGAGAGTGAGGGGAAGATTCTTGTCGTTGATGATCTGCTTATTATCGAGCAACTCGATGAAGCGGTTGTAGGGGACATCCTCGATATTGGCATAACCGCCATTGCGGACGAGGAGAGCCATGCCGATCAAGGCAAAGGCGATCGCGATCAGGACGATGCCGCGCCAATTAAAGTTCGGCTCGTTACTGCGCTTGTTGTCGCGCGAGGAGTTTCGATCGGGTTGTGCCATTAGACTGTGGGCGCGATCAAGGCCGCGCTAGAAAAATTTACATGAGCGGATTGGCAATGCAATGAGCAGGAGTCAGGCCGCCTTGGTTTCGACAACAATTCGCCGCCAGCGTTCGATTGAGACCTGTCAATTCGAAGGGGCCCGGAGCCGGCGCCAAGCCGGTCGCGCGGATGTTCGCGATGTCGGTTTCAGCGACGCGAGACTTTGTTTAGTCGCACAGGCTGA
>QHNB01000094.1 GCA_003217965.1 Verrucomicrobiota bacterium
GAAGCACTATATCAGTTACATTCCGCAAGAGGACGCCTTCGACGAACACCTCACCATCGGCGAGAACTTGCAGTTCGCCGCCGCCATCCGTTCGCCTCATCTGTCGCGGCGCGATCGGATGCGGCGGCTGGAGGGAAAATTAGTCGAGTTAGGTTTGAGCGAACGGCGAGATGCGGTCGTCGGCAGCGCCGTTAAGAAGACACTGAGCGGTGGCGAACGAAAACGGCTCAATATCGGTATGGACATGATCGGCTCAGCGGACGTCTACCTGTTCGACGAACCGACATCAGGTCTGAGCTCGAAAGATTCCGAACACGTCATCGAAATCATCCGCTCGATGGCGCACAACAAAATCATCATCGTCACCATTCACCAGCCGAGCTCGAAGCTGTTTCAGATGTTTCACAAGGCGATCCTGCTCGACAAAGGCGGCCGGCTCGTCTTTTTCGGGACGCCGACGGACATGCTCCGCTATTTCGCCGAGGCCGAGCATCAACATCAATTCGGCGCCGATCTTGGCGCGTGCCCCTCCTGCGGCACAACGCGACCGGAATTCATTTTCGATGTGCTGGAGACGCCGCTGCGGGATTTGAGCGGCGACATCATTTACGAAGAGAACAATCGTGGACAGCTCGTGCCAGCGCGGCGCTATTCGCCCGAGTTTTGGCGCGACAAATACGAAGCGTTCCGGCTGATCCAGGACGTCAAACAGGTTTCGTTGCGTAAAGAACCAGTTGCGCCGTTGCCGGCAGTGCCGGAACAAAAGAAACGGCGTCCGCCCATTCGCTGGCACGATGAGTGGACCCAATTGCGCACCTTGCTCAAGCGCGCGTTCATCAGCAAACTGCGCAACCGTGGGAATCTGGTCATCACCATCGGTGTCGCGCCTGTGCTGGCGTTTTTGATTGCGAGCATCCTTCGCTATTCCGACAGCGGGAAATATGATTTCGCCTCGGCTTACCACATCCCAACATTTTTATTTTTGACTCTGATCGTGGCGATGTTCCTCGGCCTGACCAACAGCGCCGATGACATCATTCGCGATCGCGTGGTCCTTCAGCGGGAACGCAACTTGAGCGTGCGCCTGCCCTATTACGTTTTCGCGAAAACAGTTTCGCTGGGCGTATTCGCGCTCGTGCAATGCATCCTATTCGTGCTCATCGGCAATTACCTCCTCGAGATCCGCGGAATGTTTTGGATCTATCTCGGCATCGTTTTTCTGACGGCGATGGGAGGAATCGCGCTCGGCCTGGTGGTTTCCTCGCTGGTTTCCGATGCCAAAACGGCAGCTAACATCGTCCCGCTCGTTCTCATTCCGCAAATTATCATGGGTGGCGCCCTCATTAAGTATGAGGACATGAATCGGAACCTCGGATTGGTTTATTCACTCACTCACTGGTTCAGCGAGCATCCGACAAAGGAGCAGGCCCAAAAGATGGATAGCAAGTTGCAGGTGCCATTCATCTGCGAGTTCATCGCTATGCGCTGGTCCTATGAGGAACTGGTCGTCGCCCAGGCGAAGTTGAATCCGCTGACACGCCGACAGGATCGCGCGCAAAGCGAAATCGATCGGATTGTCAGCAAACACGAAACGACTCCGGAACAAACGAAGCGATTGAATGACCTAAAGGAAACGCTGGCCGTGCTTTCCGGATTGGAAGCGAAAACGCCCGATGAACTCGACCATTATCTCGGACAGATCGATCAGGTAATCGATCGTAAGCGGCCGTTCGATCGCGCACTCTACAAAAACGCCAACGGCCCGGTTACAGCTGAAACGCTTTATCAGAACCAAAAAGTTTCCGATCTGGTCTCGAACGCAGAGATGGAGCAGAACGATTACCGGCGCGGTGGGAAACCGAATGTCTTTTTCGGTCAGGACAAACGTTATGCTGCTTTGAGGATCAATTTGTTCGTTTTCAACACCATCGTTTTAATCGTGTCTACCCTCGGTTTGCTGGGTCTGCTGCATTGGATTTTGCGGCGAGACCTCGAGGTGCGGCGAACAAGAACGTAGCGACCGGGGTCGCAGCGAACGTATTGTAGCGTCCGTCGTCCGCAGCGGATCTGAAGAATTGCGGTGAGGACACCGCACTCTACAGCGCGGAGTTGATGACTGCGTACGTTGGTATTTTGCCCGGGTAGGGCGATTGACCATGCCAGTCCGGCTCGGACTCGCCCGCGGGCGGTTCGGTGAACCGCCCTTACCAGCTGTCGTCTGCCGGAAACGTTGGCAGCGAGCAATCGCTGCCTTACACTGGTTTCATGGCCAAACAAAAACTGCTAGCTCGCCTCATCGTTGCGCCGAGCGATACCGATGCCGATATGCTTTATGCGACCCGCGTTTTTATCGGCGATCCCTTTATTCTTCTCGAGCAAAAGGGCAAGCGGACCCTCGTCCTGAGTGATCTGGAAATCGATCGGGCAAAGCGAACGGCGAAAGCGGACGAGTTCCTCATGTTGAGTGAACTCGAGCGGGAAATACAGGGCGAATCCAAACAACCGCCACCTTACGAAAAAGTGCTCGCACATTTTTTAAACAAACGCGGTGTGAAACGCGCGATGGTGCCCGCGACTTTTCCATTGGGTTATGCAAAAGAGCTCGAACGCTGGGGCGTTTCGCTGGAAACGAGCAATGGACTTTTTTGGCCAGAGCGCGAGACCAAAACCGCCGAGGAAATCAAGATGCTCGGCCACGCCCTTCGAATCACAGAAGTAGGGATGAAGCGGGCGATGGAAGTTCTAAAAGCGTCCAAACCGGGACCGGGCAAAAAGCTGAAGTGGTCGGGAAAACCGTTAACATCGGAAGTGGTGCGCGCGGAAATTGATTCCGCGATTTTGCGGGCAGGCGGGCTTCCGGCAAATACGATCGTGGCCGGGGGCGATCAGGCCTGCGATCCGCATGAGCGCGGCCATGGGCCGATCTATGCAAACTCCCTGATCATCCTCGATATTTTTCCGAGGGACGCAAAGACAGGCTATTACGGCGACATGACGCGCACGGTCGTGCGTGGCCGTGCGAGTGAAGAGCAGCGCAAGCTTTGGGAAACGGTTAGAGCGGGTCAGGCGTTGGCGTTGAAAAACATCAAAGCAGGGGTCGATGGTTTGAGTATTCATCGGGCAATTCAAAAACTATTTGCCGAGCGCGGTTATCCGACGGAAGTGCGCAACGGCCGTCGCGTCGGTTTTTTCCACGGCACCGGCCATGGACTTGGACTTGAGATTCACATTGAAGACGTGGTCATCGTGGAGCGAGACGGATGCCGGGTTCTCTCGCGTTTCCCCAAGCAATTAGAAATTTAACGAATATGGTTCGTGATAGGGGGCGGTTCACCGAACCGCCCGCGGGGCGAGTCCGGACTGGCATCGGTTTCCGTCTGCCGTTCACCCGTTTTCTCCGCTGAGGATCGCGGACTTTCAAAAAGCGCACTCTCGCTTTCGTTTCTGCCGCCAGTGACGGCGGCAGCTACAATGCCTGCGTGCTGTAGAGTGCGGTGTCCTCACCGCAATTCTTCAGATCCGCTGAGACAGCGGACGCTACAGCAGACCCCTGAGAACAGCGGACGCTACAAGTGCGGCCAAATGAACGGTGGCGCACGCGCCTGGTCTAACAAGAGGATAATTATGTACCCCTACGGCTACGGCGGTTTTATTGGGAACTGGCTGCTCCTCATTGCGGTGCCAATGATCATCGGACTTTGGGCCCAATTCCGGGTTAGCAGCGCTTTCCGCAAATGGGGCGAAGTCCGCGCCAGCGCGAACATTACGGGCGCGGAATGTGCCCGCGAAATTTTAACAGCAGCAAACATTCGCGATGTCGATGTGATCGAGACGAATGATTACCTGGGCGATCATTATGATCCGACGAGCAAGAAACTTTGTCTCTCCAGCAACGTTCACAACACGCCTTCGGTGGCGGCGCTCGGTATTGCTGCCCATGAGACCGGACACGCCATTCAACACGCCAAAGCATATGCACCATTGCAATGGCGAATGGCGATCGTCCCGGTAACGATGTTCGCCTCGCGCATGCTGCCGTTCGTTATTTTCGGCGGTTTATTTTTCCACCTCACTGGTCTGATTACGCTTGGCATCTACTGTTATTTGATCCTCCTCGTATTCCAGTTGATCACCTTGCCGGTAGAGTTCGATGCCTCGCGCCGCGCGAAAATCATTCTCCAGCAGATGGGAATCGTGCAACCGGGTGCCGAAGTTGCCGGGGTCAATCAGGTGTTGAATGCTGCGGCATTGACTTATGTCGCTGCTTTCATCGCCGTGCTCGGTAACCTCCTTTATCTGCTCTCCGTGCGCGATCGCCGCAACTGAGCCACCTTGCGGGGTTGAATAAGATGAGTTCCTCCGTCGCATTGCCGGCACCGCGGCGCATCTCCGATTTGTTGTCGTCGGGTCCAGGCGCGAATGTTAAACGAAGGACACGGGCCATGGACCAGCCGCGCACGGACGAAGACCAGGAACTGGTTGCGCGCACGCAGGACGGCGATGCGGGCGCATTCGATCAGCTGGTGGTGAAATACACGCCCCGTCTTTATGGCTTGGTCTATAACATGACCGCGAACCACGAGGACACGAATGATCTATTGCAGGACATTTTCGCCAAGGCTTACAAGTCGATTCGGGGTTTCCGCGGCAAGTCGTCATTCTACACCTGGATCCACTCCATTGCGGTCAACATGACGCTGAACTTCTTGAAGAAGCGCGGCCGCCGGTTTCATCTCAGCCTGGATGATGTCGATGCCAGCATCCAAAATGACAAAGAATTCCTCGAACTTACAGCGACGAGCAGTCCGGTGCGCGAAGCGGATCTTTCTGAGCTGCAGCGAAGATTGAACGAGGCTATGATGAAGTTGTCTGATGAACACAGAGCCGTGGTCACCATGTTCCACATTCAAGGGATGCCACACGCCGAGATCAGTAAAATCTTGAACGTTTCTGAAGGCACGGTACGTTCACGGCTCTTCTACGCGAATCGGCAACTGCAAAACTATCTAGAGGAATTTCGTAAAAATCCGGTGTCGTAAGGGTGGGTAGAAATGGACGAATTTGACGATAAAGAGATTGGCCGGCTGTTGCGCTTGAAGAAATTCGAGCAACCGCCGCCGGATTATTTCGAAAACTTCCTCCACGAATTCCATCGCCGGCAGCGCGACGAACTGCTCCGGCAACCACTGTGGAAAATCGCGATAGAGCGGGCGCAGGATTTTATGTTGCGCCTCAATGTCGGCCGGCTTGCGTCCTATCCGGTCGCAGCTACCGCCGTTCTAGTCTGCGCGGCGGTTCTTTCCTTGAAGATTTATCAGACGCCGCAAGCCCCGAGCGTTGCGCAAATCCAATCCACTGTTCCCGCCGTGCAGAGCGACTGGAATCTGGCTTCGCAGGTTTCCGGGGTGATGGTGGCCCAGCCGCGCCCAGTCTTTAATGCCAATCTCTCGACTCATCGGAAAACCGCCCCGCCGCGTTACGTGCTCGACAGCATGCCTGTGAGTTATGAGTCGACTTTGCGATTCTAATCGCGCGGCGATTGTTTTCGGAAAATCTGATCGCGTGGTTCGTTGGCTTATCCTGCTGATTTTTGCTTTCGCGCTCTCCGCGCGTGGGCAGGAACAATCTAGCGACAGCATCAGTCGTGAGGTCAAACAACTCTTTGATCGGTGCGCGCGATCGGTCGTGAAAATTCATGGCCGGGATGAGCACAGCGATCTTTCCGGTACCGGGTTTTTTATCGATCCCACCGGCACCATTTACACCGCCTACGCGGTCGGCGGAGAAGCGACTAATTTCAGCGTTGAATTCGGCGGCAAAAAATTTCCGGCCCGCCAAATGGTCGCCGATCTGCGGAGCGGAATTGCCATGCTCAAAATCGATAGCGCGTCCCCGGCGTTACCAATTGGCAAATCGGAGCAGCTCACCGTGGCTGCGCCAGTGGTGATGATCGGTTATCCGCTCGATCTACCCGAAACACCCAGTTTCGGAATGATTGCCGGTTTTGATCGAAAATATCTCGACCGTTATCTGACGACTACTCATTTGCGGGCGAATTTGGCGACACAACGAGGCGAAGCGGGCGCGCCGCTTTTGAATATGAAAGGCGAGGTTGTGGGAATCGTCGTGAGTAGCCTCGAAAATAGCTCTTCCTGCTATGCGCTGCCGATTGAAGCGGCGGAAAAAATCCGGAGCGATTTCGTGCGCTTCGGAGAAGTGCGTCACGGCTGGATCGGTGGCCATTTGACGGAAGCTGCCGAGGAAATCAATGGTTCGCGCGCGGAAATGACGGAAGTCTTAGAAAACACGCCAGCGGCAAATTGCGGCTTACAAGCGGGTGACATTCTATTGCGAGTCGGTCGCAAAGAAATCCATCAGCCCGATGATATCATCGATGCGTCATTCTTCCTCACCGCCGGGGACATTGTCCCAATCACGGTGAGGCGCGGCGGCGAGAAATTGACATTTAATGTGCGTGCGGAGCTCCACCCAGCTGTCCAGCATTTGCCAATGCTCGCCTCGCCTGGGGGGAACCAAGCGCTGCCGTTAAATCTGCAAAAACCGCCCGATAACACGCCTTAATTTCTAGCTGACGCCGTCACTGGCGGCAGATGGTCATTTCGAGCTGCCTAGCGGACGAGAGATCTCGCGGTTGCCTTTCAGCACGCTCGAAAGATCCCTCGCGTTCGCTCGGGATGACAGAAAGGGCATGATATCGGCGTTGCAAGCTGCCGCCGCGGCTTGAAAGGCTACGACTCGATCATCCTCCGGAACTTTTGCTCGTCGATTATTTTGACCCCGAGCTGTTTTGCCTTGTCGAGCTTGCTCCCTGCTTCTTCCCCGGCCAGGAGATAGCTTGTTTTCTTGCTCACGCTGCCGCTCACTTTCCCGCCACGGCTGATAATCATTTCCGCGATTTCATCGCGCGGCTTACTCAATGTCCCGGTGATAACCCACGTTGTGTCAGAGAATGGCGAATCGCGTGCGATTACCCGCGACTCGATTGTCGGGCGGACTCCAGCTTTTTCGAGGCGCGCAATCAATTCGCGATTATGCGGCTCCTGAAAGAATTGATGAATACTTGAACCGACAACCTCTCCCACATCGGGAATCCGCTGGAGGTCCTCCGGTGTTGCTTCCATCAGCGCCCTTAGGCTTTCAAAATGGTTTGCCAAACCGCGCGATGAGGTCTCGCCCACGTGCAAAATGCCGAGCGCGAAAATCAATCGCCAAAGCGGCCGCGTTTTTGATCGTTCGATCGCTTCGAGCAAATTGCCGATACTTTTCTCACCCGTTCGTTCGAGCTGTGAAAGTTTTGCGGCATCAAGCTGGTAAATATCGCTGACATCGCGCACCGCTCCGGTTGCGACGAGTTGCCCCACCATCACTTCACCGAGTCCTTCGATGTCCATCGCGCCGCGCGACGCGAAATGCTCGATCCGTCGCCGCACTTGGGCGGGACACTGCGCGTTGACGCAACGCACGGCGACCTGGGCCGGATCTTTTATCACTTTGCTGCCGCACTCCGGACATTTCGTCGGCATGGGAAATTTCTTTTCGCCGCCCGTGCGCAAATCTGTGCGGACGCCGACCACCGCTGGAATCACTTCACCTGCTTTTTCGATGATCACGGTGTCACCGATGCGAATGTCTTTCCGGGCCAGTTCCTCTTCGTTGTGCAACGTCGCGCGACCGACTGTGCTGCCACTGACCAAGACCGGGTCGAGCACGGCAACCGGTGTGAGCACACCGGTACGGCCGACTTGAATCAAAATATCGCGCAGCTTTGTTTCGACTCGTTCCGCTTCGTACTTAAAGGCGATGGCCCAGCGTGGCGATTTTGAAGTGAACCCGAGGCGCTGACGTTGGGCGAAGGAATCGACTTTCACCACCGCGCCGTCGGTTTGATAAAGAAAACCATGCCGAACTTTGTCCAGTTCGTGAATGGCGTCCGTAATTTCGTCCGCTGATTTGGCCGTCCACCAGCGTTCGCTGTGCGGGAGGCCGAATTTCTCCAACAGCGGAAACAACTCAGAATGTTTCTCCAATGCCATGCCTTCGTGTGCGCCCGTGCCGTAAAAGACGATGCCGAGCGGTCGGGTCGCGACGATGGCGGGATCGAGTTGCTTCAGGGAACCGGCCGCAGCGTTGCGTGGATTGGCAAAACGAGGCAAGCCTTGTTTTGTTCGGTCAGCGTTCAGCTTTTCGAACCCGCGCTTTTCCATGAAGATTTCGCCACGGACTTCTAAAACCCCTGGCGCTTTTCCTTTAAGGCGGCGCGGAACGGACTGAATCGTCAGGACATTTTGGGTGATGTCATCGCCGGTTGCTCCATCTCCCCGGGTTGCGGCGTAATGCAGCGTTCCATTTTCGTAGAGTAAGGAGACGGCGACTCCGTCCACTTTCGGTTCGATCACCACCGGAATTTCCTGGTTGGGCAATAGTCGCTCGAGCCGCGCATAAAACTCCCTCAGCTCCCTCTCAGAATAGGTATTGTCGAGACTAAGCATCGGCACCCGATGCGCGATTTGCGCGAATTGTTTGAGCGGTTTGCCGCCGACGCGCCGCGTGGGCGACTGTTCGCTAGCGAACCGCGGAAACTTTACCTCGAGATCGAGCAGTTGGCGGTAAAGCTCGTCATATTCCCTATCGCTAATGGTGGGAGCCGCTTCCTCATAGTAGCGGCGATTGTGCTCCTCGATCTCGCGCCGGAGCGACTCGATTTGGGCACGCACGTCGTTGTTTTCTGCCATCGCTTGACCATACAAACGCGTGGCGCACCGGCAATGTCCTGGAATTTGTAGCGGCGGTCTCCGACCCCGATAAGTTAATGCCGAAAAATGCGACGATCGGAGATCGCCGCTACAAATCTCGGATGCTGGCTAACGAAAGAATCCTAGGCGTCGAAGGCGGCGGAACCAAAACGGCCTGGGCGCTGGTCATCGACGGCAAAATTTTGGAATCGGGCAGATTGCCGCCGTCAAACTTCCGCTTAACGCCCTCCGATCAGCTGACGAAAATCTTGCGAGTAATGCCCGGCGAAGTGGATCGTGTAGGAATCTTTCTCGCCGGGTGTGGCACGGAAGAGGATCGGACGAGGTTAATCGGCCTGGCACGCAAGGTTTGGCCGAAAGCACAAATCATCGGCGGCAGCGATCGCGATGCCGGAGTGGCAGCTTGTTTGCGGGAACGGGACGGAATAGTCGTTAACGCTGGAACGGGGTCGTCGGTCACAGGCCGCCGGGGCGACCATATCGAAAAGGCAGGGGGCTGGGGACATATTCTGGGTGACTCTGGCGGAGCATATTTTGTTTCGATTCGTGCATTGCGGCTGATTTTGCGCGAGTATGATCTGCGCCGTGGCGAGCGAAGATTCGCCGCTCATATCCTGGGTGCTCTCGCGCTGAATAATTTCGACGAGCTCGTGCGTTGGGCCCAAACCGCCGACAAAACGGAGATTGCGGCCTTGGCCCCGGTTGTCTTCCGCGCTGCCGATGACGGGGACAACGCCGCTCAGGAAATCATCAATGCCGGCGCCACCGTCCTCGCTCACTTTGCAGCTGCAGTTGCGACCCGACTGGAACTCAAGAGCCCAGAGGTGCGGCTCATGGGCGGACTATTTGAAAACCGGCAATCGTATATGGAGGCATTTCGTGGCGTGTTGGAACCGAAAATTCCGAAGGCACAAATCGCGCTCATTGATTCGGCCCCGGAGATTGGCGCGGCCTGGCTGGCGGCAAACGGTTCGTTGATACTTCGGACCGAAAAAGCTCAGGCGGAGGCCGAAATCGGAGCGACCGAAGAGCTGCATCCGACTTCCGGGAATCTTGAAAAACTTAGCGCCCGCAAATTCGCGGAATTTTTTCTCGGCGAAGAAAAATCGGTTGAGCGCGCTCTGCGTGACTCGGTTGACGATCTGGGTCGTGCAATCGAATTGGTTGCGGAAACAATTCAAAACGGCGGTCGCATTTTTTATGTCGGCGCGGGTACGAGCGGTCGTTTAGGCGTACTCGATGCTGCAGAAATCCCACCGACTTTCGGAACACCGTCTGATTTAATCCAGGGAATCATCGCGGGCGGAAGCAGCGCGTTGCGGCGGAGCATTGAAGCGGCGGAGGACGATGAGAGAAATGGCGCCCTTGCTATAGATGAGCGCGACGTGAGCGGTCGCGACCTGGTCATAGGCATCTCGGCGAGCGGGCGGACACCGTTTGTGCTCGGTGCGCTCAAACGCGCGCGCACAGTCGGAGCCAAAACGATTTTGCTCACATGCAATCCAAACCGGAGCGCGAGCATCAAAGTCGACCTCGCGGTCAAGTTGGCTACAGGTCCGGAAATCATCGCTGGATCGACCCGATTGAAAGCAGGAACGGCAACAAAAATTGCCCTCAACATCATCAGCACAGGCGCCATGGTCCAGCTCGGACACGTGCGGGGTAACTTAATGATCGACCTTCAACCGACGAACAAAAAACTGCGGGATCGCGCGCTTCGGCTGGTGACTCAACTCACCGGTTGTGATCGAGCAACTGCGCGATCACTCCTGGAACGAGCCGATTGGAATGTGCGAACGGCTTTGACCGAGAACGAACGCGGGAAGCACTGACTTTTCGTCGAAAATGGGTTTCGCAGCCTTACAAATGTCGGAAATCTCGGAATATTGCATAAGCGCATTTGAGCGGTGCAATGCGAATTTAAGTAAACTCAACAAGGAAATCGTTATGCTCTGGACAATCTTTGTCATTCTGTTGGTGCTCTGGCTTCTTGGTTTGGTCAGCTCTTACACGCTGGGCGGATTCATCCATATCTTGTTGGTGATCGCTGTCGTGATCCTGATCATTAACCTGGTCGGTGGGCGTCGCACACTTTGACCAATGAGGCCCGCCGGAATCGTCGGGATCATCCTCATCATCATCGGTGTCATCGCGTTGACGCTTGGAGGCATTTCCTACACCAAGCGCGAGAAAGTCATCGATGCCGGGCCGCTCCAAGTCAGCGCGGATAAAGAAAAGACGATTCCACTTCCTCCTGTGCTTGGAGGAATTTGTCTGGTCGGCGGCATTGTCCTTGTAATCGTTGGCAGCCGACGATCCTGAGGGTCCTAGGCTCCTCCCTCGCGAGGCATCTTTAGCTGCCTAACTTCCAGCCGCGCTAATTGCTGTTATTCGCCTTGAGCACGGCGAAGGTCTTGCTGCCTTTGCGATCGAGGTAAAACAGCACGCCGCGTTTTGGATCGGCTTTGTTGAGCGCATCCCGGAATGATTTCGCATCCGTCACTGGCTTGCCGTCTACTTCCGTGATCACATCTTCACGCTCGATTCCTTGGCTCGCAGCAATGCTGTTGTCAGCTACATCGGTCACGATTACGCCTTTCTGTTCCCCCAAACCCAAACGAGCCGCCATCTCTTTGGTGATCTCCTGGACCTGCAATCCAAATTTTCCGAGATCTTCCGGTCGCGGTTGATTCGGCTGCACATTCTCGTTCGATGCGCGCGAAATTTCGCTCGGTAACTCGCCTGTAGTAACCGGAATCTCCAGTGTCTGCCCTTTGCGCCAAACCGTGAGCTTGACCGGCTGTCCGATCTTCTTCTTCAAGATTTCATGTTGCAGCTGCGTGTCCGTCGTAACTGGCGCGCCATCCACTTTTGTAATCACGTCAAACGGCCGCAGGTCGCTTTTATGTGCAGGCGCGTCCGCTTCGATCGTGCGCACGACCACGCCTTTATCGACGCCTTTGAAGAAATCGCGAATACTGGCATCGTCGCCAAGCGATTCGATGCGAATACCAAGCCAGGGTCGGGCAATTTTCTTCCCAGCGATCAACTGCTGGCCAATGTCGTTGGCCAGATTGCTCGGAATGGCAAAGCCGAGGCCACGATTCAATCCGTTAATCAGCGTGTTCATGCCAATGACTTTGCCGTCAATATCGCAGAGCGGACCACCGGAGTTGCCAGGATTAATGGAGGCGTCGGTCTGGAGGTAATCCGAAATATTATAACCCCCGTTGCTCAGCAATTTGCTCCGGCCCTTCCCACTGATCACGCCGTAGGTGAAGGTGTAATCGAGTTTAAATGGGGCGCCGATGGCAAAAGCGAACTGCCCAACGCGCACGCCGTCGCTGTCGCCCATTTGCACCACTGGTAAATTCGCGGCGTCGATTTTAATGACGGCGATATCGGTTTTCTCATCCGTGCCGACGACTTTCGCGGGAAATTCCCGTCCGTCCTTCAACTTCACCTGGACGCGATCGGCCCCTTCAACGACATGGAAATTTGTAAAGATGTAGCCGTCCGGCCGGACAAGAAAGCCTGATCCTTCGCTTTGGACCGGTTGCAGATTGCGCGGCACGCGTCGTTGCGAGTTGTCATCCGGCGGTTGACCCTGGAAAAATAAATCATCGAAATTCAGGCCTTCACTGCCATCATTTTTCTTTGTCACTTCAATGATGACAACACTCGGCGCGACACTTTCGAAAACCTTGGCAAAAGCGTTGTTCAAAGCATGAACCACGTCCTTGCCTGGCTCGGCCGCGGCTGGCGGAATGGTGGGAGTTGCCCCGGTTTCGGGGCTCGCAGCGAAGGCCGTGGCCATGGCCGCGCTAAACAACAAAGCTAGAAAAGTTCGCATGCGTGGGAATTTCGACATGATCGCGGCGGTCAGCGTTCAAATGTAAAGCCCCTCAGGGTTTTCGCGAATGTCGATGTACGAGTGCTACATTAAATCGCGATGTGGAAAGCATTGCTGCTCATTTATCAAGAGCTCGATGTACGATTAGCGACGACTGAGCTGCGCGAGCGCCGCTTTCATCATTATCTGTCAGCCGATGCTATTGCTGATGCCGTGGACTCATTTCACGGGTTTCCTACCCTTGTGCGAGAACTCACCTCTGGCGCTGCGACGATCGAATACGAGCTCGAAACGATGTTGCAGCCGCTCACGTCATTGACCCAGCGGGATGAAAATGAATTCTGGCCATCGCCTGACGATACTCGGGCTGAGCTTGATCAATGCGCGCCTACGGGCAGGTACGATTCGGTTTTCGTGCTTTGGCCCAAGCATAATTTCCAAAACAAAACGTCGGTACCGGGTGGTGCATGGGGTTTAGCCCTCGGTGCCAGTCACTGGAGCAACAATGCGACCTACGCTGCAGTTGCGAACGCACCGGGGCCGGCGTGGCGGAACGAAGCACACGGTGAAGTCTGGTTGCACGAGTGGCTGCATGGGGTCTGTCATCATTTCGCGCAGCGCGGTTTTGCCATGCCGCAGCGAGACGCTGACGGCGCTGAAATCCATGGTTATCAACGTTCTCCGACCGCTGGCTGGACCGATTACTATCGCGATCTGATGCGCGGCATGGTTGCCGAAAATGGGAGACGGCTCGGCATTCCGCTTGACGTTTGGGCTGAATCTTCCGGCAGTTTTCGGGTTGCGGCGCGATAACCAACTGGTGCCAAACGTACGAAAAGGTGCCTGCGTTGACACATTCTTTAAGGGTCTTAACGTTTCCGTCCACATAATCGAAAATGGTGAATCTCACCGAGGATAGAGCACAGGAGAAAGCGTTTCTCTCCCATGCGCCAGGGTACTGGCCTAATGTCTCGCCCGAGCTTTGGAACGACTGGAAATGGCAGCTGAAAAATCGCGTTACCACTCTGGCGCAGCTGGAAGGGCATCTAGAGCTAACCGGCGAGGAGCGAGGCGGGGTTTTGCTTTCCGGCGACAAACTCGCGCTCGCGATCACACCACACTTTTTTAACCTTATTCCGCGGGCTGATGCCGAGGATCCAATTCGGCGCCAAGTCATTCCCCGGATCGAAGAAACATGGTCCTCGCCCTACGACATGATCGACCCCTGCGGCGAAGATTCGCACATGCCGGTTCCCGGACTGGTCCATCGATATCCGGATCGAGTGTTGTTTTTAGTGACCGATCGATGTGCCAGCTACTGCCGATATTGTACCCGCAGCCGCGTCGTCAGCGGGGTGGGTGAGCAGGAACTGCACACAGAGTTTGAAGCGGCCTTTCGCTACTTGGAAGTGCACACCGAAGTGCGCGATGTCTTGTTGAGCGGAGGCGACGCCTTGCTTTTTAGCGACAGCAAACTCGATCAAATTCTTGCGCGCCTTCGCGCGATTCCACACATCGAATTTGTTCGGATCGGGACGCGAGTGCCGATCTTCCTCCCGCAACGCATCACGCCGGAACTGTGCGCGATGCTGGCCAAGTATCATCCGCTCTGGATGAGCGTGCACGTGAACCATCCGCGCGAGCTGACAATCGAGGTAAAAGAAGCGCTCGAACGTTTAGCGAACCACGGCATTCCGCTCGGGAATCAAAGCGTGCTTTTGCGCGGCGTGAACGATGATATCGGGACGATGAAAACGCTCGTGCACAAACTGCTCATCTGCCGGGTCCGTCCGTATTACGTTTACCAATGCGATCTGATCAATGGCTCGTCGCATTTGCGCACGTCGGTTGCTAAAGGCATCGAAATTATCGAGGATTTGCGCGGCCACACCACCGGCTACGCTGTCCCGCAGTTTGTCATCGACGCCCCGGGCGGCGGCGGCAAGGTGCCGATCAATCCCGGTTACATTCTTTATCACGACAACGAGAAAATTGTCATTCGCAATTACGAGGGGACGATTTTCGAGTATCCCGAGACAGGGAACGAGAACGTCCAGTTCGCCCCTCAGCGAGAGTACCACGACGAATACTTGTACTCGTAACGCCCGTTGTCATTTCGAGCGAAGCGCAGTCGAGAAATCTCTGACTAGTGAGACAGATAGTCCGAGATGTCTCCAGCTCGGTCGCTCCGCCACCCGGCGGATTCGCCGTGGCGAACACGACAGGGTGGCCGCGATTTTCTGCCGTCGCGAAGGATCAGTAGCGATAATGCTCGGACTTGTACGGTCCTTCCACCGGCACGCCGAGGTAATCGGCTTGTGCTTTGGTGAGCCGAGTGAGCTTGACGCCGATCTTGTCCAGGTGAAGGCGAGCTACTTCTTCATCGAGCTTTTTACTTAGGACATAAACTCCAATTTTGTACTGATCCCTGTTGCGCCATAGATCGAGCTGAGCCAGGACCTGGTTCGAGAACGAGTTTGACATAACAAAGCTCGGGTGACCGGTCGCGCATCCGAGATTGACGAGGCGACCTTCAGCCAGAAGGAAGATTTCGTGACCGTCCGGGAAAGTATATTTATCGACCTGCGGTTTGATGTTGGTGCGTTTTACATCCTTCGCGGTATTGAGGGCATCGACCTGAATCTCGTTGTCAAAATGGCCAATGTTAGCCACGACAGCCTGATCTTTCATGCGCGCCATATGTGCGAGCGTGATGACATCGATATTGCCCGTGGTGGTCACGTAAATGTCGCCCCAACCTAACGTCTCCTCGATGGTTGTGACTTCATAGCCTTCCATGGCCGCCTGCAAAGCGTTAATCGGATCGATCTCCGTGATGACGACGCGGGCTCCCTGGCCGCGCAGTGACTGGGCACAACCTTTGCCGACGTCACCGTAGCCGCACACAACCGCGACTTTGCCTCCAATCATGACGTCGAGGGCGCGGTTCAATCCATCAATTAAGGAGTGCCGGCAGCCGTAAAGATTGTCGAACTTCGATTTGGTGACCGAGTCGTTGACGTTGATGGCCGGAACCAGAAGCCGCCCTTCTTGCTGCATTTTGTAAAGGCGATGAACTCCAGTCGTTGTTTCTTCGGAGACACCGCGCCATTCCTTAACCAGCTCATGCCAGCGGTAGGGATTCTCCCGATTAATTTCCAGGAGCAGATCTTTGATAACTTGTTCTTCCTTGTTGCCCGATGGCGACTTCGCCCAATCACGGCCTTCTTCCAGTTCGTAGCCTTTATGAATTAAGAGAGTCGCATCTCCGCCATCGTCGACGATGAGTTGCGGACCTTTCCCATCGGCGTGCGAAATTGCGCGATATGTGCACCACCAATATTCTTCCAGGTTTTCGCCTTTCCAGGCGAAGACCGACACACCAGCTTTGGCGATGGCGGCAGCGGCGTGATCCTGGGTGGAGAAGATATTGCAGCTGGCCCAGCGCACGGTCGCGCCGAGAGCAACGAGGGTTTCGATCAGAACCGCGGTTTGAATGGTCATGTGCAGCGATCCGGTCACGCGCACACCCTGGAGCGGCTTCTCCGGCGCATATTTCTCGCGGATGGCCATGAGTCCCGGCATTTCCTTTTCCGCAATGGAAATCTCTTTGCGTCCCCAGTTCGCCAGAGAAATGTCGGCGACTTTGTAGTCCTGTTTCGTGTTCGTTTTTGCAGTTGTTGTACTCATTGGGTTCTCACAAGTAGGCTTCTTCCGCAGATTTCGCAGATTGGCGCAGATTCTCAGAAAAATTTAAGACGGGCCGTTTATATTCGAGGCTCTCCGCTCCAAAATTCAGTAGGAGTCCGCGCTGCAAGCCGGTTGCCTTTAATTCGTTGATCAATTGCGCCTCATCCGCGCTCGTCAGCATCGCGATTGCTTTCGTTTCGACGATTACAGATTCAAAACAGACAAAATCCGCACGATAAGCGTAGGTAAGAAGCTTGCCCTTATAGCGAATCGGCAGCGCAACTTCAGTGCTGAAGGGAATTTCTCGGTCCTGAAATTCTAACGCCAGCGCAGTCCGGTAGACGAGCTCGAGAAATCCGCGGCCAAGTTCGCTGTGGACCTCCATCGCCGCTCCAATAATGGCGAACGTTTCGGGGTCTTTCTGCATTTTAAATCTGCGAAATCTGCGGACTATTACCGCACTGCTTTCTTTAACGCGGCTGCTTTGTCGGTTTGTTCCCAGGTGATATCGGGATCACCAATCTTGCCGAAGTGACCGTAGTTGGTCGTTTTCGAATAGATGGGGCGAAGGAGATCGAGCTGCTCGATGATGTCCGCCGGTTTGAAGCTGAAGATTCGCATAATGGCGCGCTGAATCGCTTCTTCTGGGACGCTGCTGGTACAAAAGGTATCAATGTTGACGCTGACCGGCTCCGGATGCCCAATGGCGTAGGCGAATTGGACCTCGCATTTCCGGGCGAGACCGGAGGCGACGACGTTCTTCGCCACCCAACGGCCCATGTAGGCTGCGCTCCGGTCGACTTTGCTTGGATCTTTCCCGGAAAATGCGCCGCCGCCATGGCGTCCCATTCCCCCGTAACTATCAACAATGATCTTGCGACCGGTTAAGCCGGTATCGCCCGAAGGACCACCGATGACGAAACGGCCGGTCGGGTTAATCAGATATTTGGTTGTGCCATTCATCATCGATTTTGGCAGAACCTTCCGAATCACTTTTTCGACGCAGAACTTTTCGATCTCGGAGTGTTTCACGTCGCCAGTATGCTGGGTCG
The DNA here is from genome assembly GCA_003217965.1 of Verrucomicrobiota bacterium. Lineage (GTDB taxonomy): Bacteria > Verrucomicrobiota > Verrucomicrobiia > Chthoniobacterales > UBA10450 > AV69. The sequence goes on from QHNB01000094.1 coordinate 17,370, forward strand.
AGATGACGACGTTCGAAATCCCGATGGGGCGGCCGTCGTCGTAAATGACGGAAACCTGCGATTTGGCGTCCGGCCGCAACCAGGCAACCTTGCCGCTCTTGCGAATGCGCGTCAGTTCGCGACCAAGGCGATGGGCGAACATGATCGGCGCCGGCATCAGCTCGGGCGTCTCATCGCAGGCGTAACCGAACATCAAACCCTGGTCCCCAGCACCCTGCTCGGCCGTTTTTTTGCCGCGCGCTTTGCGCGCGTCGACGCCTTGGGCGATGTCGTGGGATTGATCAGTGATGACGGTGCTAACAAAAATTTTCTCGGCATGAAAAACATCATCGTCATGGATGTAACCGATTCCGCGCACGGTATCGCGGACAATCCGATTGATCGGAATGACCGATTCCAGGTGTGTGCCTCTGGGCAAATTGGGAATGGTAATCTCGCCGCCGACAATGACGACATTGCTTTTGGCGTAAGTTTCGCAAGCGACCCGGCTGTGTTTATCGCGGGCGAGACAAGCATCGAGAACGGCATCGGAAATGGTGTCGCAAACCTTATCGGGATGACCTTCGCCGACGGATTCGGAGGAAAAAATGAAGCGACGTGCCATGGCTTGAAGAACTTGATTCGTTAAAAGAGTTACAAGGTTAAATTGGATTAGCCGAGGGAACCATCCGGCCGTTGTCACGATGTAACATTTTTAACAATGTAACAGCGCCCCCGAGACATATTGACCGATCATGATATGTAGATATATCATTTTGGTAGCGGATGCCGTCAACCATTAATTTCCTGCGCACCGTGGCCGATCCGACCCGGCTGCGCCTCATGCTCCTGCTCGAGCACGATGAACTCTCCGTCGCCGAGCTTCAGGAGATCCTTGGCATGGGACAATCGCGTATTTCCAGTCACCTGGCTCAACTCAAACGGGCCGGCGCCGTGACCGATCGGCGGGCGGGCAAGAAAGTTTATTACGCCTTGAACAATTCGCAGGGCAACGGCACTCGCGCCCGGGCCCAGGAACTGGTTCACGCCATGGCCCGTGAAATTCCGGAGACCAAGCGTGATCGGACAGGGTTGAAGCTGGCATTGCGTAAGCGCCAGGACAAAGCGCGCGAATATTTCGACGAGCTGGCCGGCAAATTTGGCCGCAGCTATGTCCCCGGTCGGTCTTGGGAGGCCCTCGCCCACACCCTCATTACGTTGTTGCCGGCGATGACCGTGGCCGATCTGGGCGCGGGCGAAGGCACGCTCTCGCAATTGCTGGCCAAAACCGCGCGCAAAGTGATCGCGGTCGATAATTCGCCAAAGATGGTAGCGTTCGCGTCGCAGCTCGCGAAAAAGCACGGTCTAAAGAATCTCGAATACCGGCTGGGAGACATGCAGGACCCGCCGATCGCGAAGAATAGCGTCGATCTGGTTATTTTCAGTCAAGCGCTGCATCATGCCACTCGTCCGGAACGCGCCATTGGTCACGCCCATTCGATTTTAAGGAAGAACGGTCGAATCGTGATTCTCGATCTGCTCAGTCACCGATTCGAACGGGCGCGGGAGCTTTACGCCGATCATTGGCTTGGTTTCAGTGAAGTGCAACTGCACGAGTTTCTGGAAAACACGGGATTTAAGAATATCGATGTCCGCGTGGTGGCGCGGGAAAAGCAAAGCCCAAATTTTCAGACGATTTTTGCTACCGGCGTGAAATAGTTGCTGAACTTTAGACGAGCGTATCTTGTCTGATGTGGTGGAGAGGTTTGTAATGGCGTCACCCGCCCCAATGCCCTCGGAGACAACCGCGCGTCCTCACGTCGAAATCGCGCATGTCCTGTTCATAGATGTCGTTGGCTACTCGGCCTTGCTCATCAATGAGCAGCAACAGATTCAGCAGGAACTCAATCAGGTCGTGCGCGGCACAGAACAATTTCGGATTGCAGAAGCGGAAGGTAAATTGACTCGGCTGCCGACCGGGGACGGCATGGCCCTAGTTTTCTTCACTACGCCAGAGGCGCCTGTGCAATGCGCCCTCGAAATCAGCGAAGCGTTAGCCAGCTACCCGCGGCTGAAATTGCGGATGGGGGTGCACAGCGGGCCCATTAGCAGTACTACGGACGTGAACGACCGGTCCAACATTGCCGGCGCTGCCATCAACATCGCGGAGCGGATCATGTCTTGCGGGGATGCGGGGCACATCTTGCTCTCGAGGCGGGTTGCGGAAGATCTCGGCCAATACGCGGAATGGCAGCCATATTTGCACGACCTTGGTGAGGTCCAGGTCAAGCATGGCGTAACGCTTGCGGTCGTTAATCTCTATACAGAGAAGCTGGGCAACCCGGAATTGCCACAGAGAATCAAGGAGGCCAGAGAGGCCAAGAGCTCGAGGTCTGGGGCGTCGGCGACGAAAGATTCCGCGTCTTCCGAAGCCCGCGGCTTCTTCGAGGAAGTGCAACGACGCAAGGTTTATCGCGTCGCCGTCGCCTACATCGTGGTGGCGGGCGGCCTGATTCAGCTTGCTTCCGCCGTCTTTCCGGCGTGGGAGTTGCCAAATTGGGCGCTGCGCCTCGTGGTCGTGCTGTTGCTCACTGGTTTTCCCATCGGGCTGATACTGGCATGGGCTTTCGACGTTACGCCACAGGGCATCCGCGCAACTCCACCGCCCAGTCTCGCCTCGCCGCGCCGGCGTGGCCGGCGCAATCTTCTTATTTTACTCGGCGCGGGCGTGGTTATTTCAGCGCTGGCAGGGTTGTTTATTTTGCCGCGCGCCTCCGCCCGCAAACTAGATAAGTCAATCGCAGTCCTGCCGTTTGAAAATTTTAGCGACAGCAAAGAGAACGCATTTTTCGCCGACGGCATTCAGGATGATATCCTAACTAACCTGGCCAAGATCGGTGACTTAAAAGTAATTTCGCGCACTTCGGTCATGCCTTATCGCGGCAAAAGCGCGAGCGCGCGCGAGATCGGTAAGGCGCTTGGTGTTTCCGCCATTCTCGAAGGCAGCGTGCGCAAAGATCGCAATCGTGTTCGTGTCAACGTGCAGTTAATCAACGCGGCGAACGACGAGCATATCTGGGCGGAAGACTATGATCGCGATCTGACGGACATGTTCGCCATTCAAACCGATCTGGCCCAGAAGATTGCCAAGGAGCTGCAAGCAAAGCTTTCACCAACCGAGAAGGAACAACTCACACGCAAACCGACCGAAAACGGGGAGGCTTATCTCGCGTTTGTCGAGGGGCACAATCTGTTTGTCAGCGGGATCGAAGACATTGAGAAGCTAAAAAAAGCCGAGCAACTCTACCAACGCGCCATTCAGCTCGACCCGAATTTCGCTTTGGCTTACGCCAGCTATTCACAGCTGGAGAGTTGGCTCTTCCACACCTGGTCGAACCCTGACGCGCGCGAGAAAGCGCGCTCGCTGGCGAAACGTGCTTTGGAGTTGCAGCCCGACCTGCCCGAAGCTCATCTCGCGCTCGGCTTTTCCTATTACTATGGTGATTTGAACTTCGACGCTGCCTTGAGCGAATTCGAAAGTGCGCGGCGCGGCTTGCCCAATGGGATGGACACCTACCTCGCTCTCGGTGCGATTAAGCGACGTCAAGGGCGGTGGGCCGAATCTACCGCTGATCTCGAAAAGGCCGCAAATCTCAGCCCAAAGGACAGCTGGCCGCTGCAAAATCTGGCGTTCAACTACCAAATGCTGCGCGATTTCAAGAAGGCCAACGAAACAGTGGACCGCGGCCTCGCCATTTCGCCAGGTTCGTTCGGACTGTGGGAAATCAAATCGAAGCTCGCCTGGTTGGAGTCGGGCGACACCAGCGTCGGCGAAAAAGGTCTGCAGCAATTGGAAAAAATATCTGACTCAAGCGAGAAGCAGCATTACCTCTGGCCCGCCCGATGTCAGATATTTCTCTGGCAACGCCGTTACGCCGAGGCATTGCAGGCCGCGGAAAATTGGCCGGACGATCTGGCTGAAGCCAAACCGGAAATGATAATCAGCAAGCAGATGCTTGTCGGATGGGCTCGCAAAAGTTTGGGTGATGAAAGCGGCGCACGCACGGCCTTTACCAAATCAAAAGAGGTTGCGCAGTCAAAGCTGGCTTCGCTGCCCAATGATGCCGGCATGCACGCTCAGCTGGGACTCGCCCTCGCTCTTCTGGGCGATAAAGAAGGTGCCGTAGCCGAATCAAAACGAGCAATGGAACTACTTCCGGAAAGTAAAGATGCATTTGAGGGGCCGTCTATCACAGAGGCGGCTGCCCAGGTAAGCTGCATCGTTGGCGACCACGCCCGCGCTATTGAGCTGCTCGATCACCTTCTGACACGGCCGGCTGCTCTAACCGTCGCAGCGCTCAAGGTCGATCCCATCTGGGATCCGCTGCGAAATGAACCGGCCTTTCAGCAGCTGCTGTCAAAGCACGGTGCGAAAGCTTAGCGCGGTTTTCATCGCGCTCGTTGTCAGTGGAGGGGCGCGCGGTGAGTGGCAAATCGTCGCTGGCGCCAAGGAGGCCTCTGCGATCGCCGGCATCGAACATCGGCACGTTGTGATTCAAGATTCAGGGAACAGTGCTCGCGCGACGATTGATATTGCGCTTATTGCAGCAAAATCGGGGACGTTGCGAGTGATCGATAATCCGACCGGCAGCGAGCCTCTCGCCGATGCGATGCGGCGCGGGAATTGCGTCGCCGGTATCAACGGAGGCTATTTTGATCCCAATTTTAAGCCGATCGGGCTGACCATTTCAGATGGTATGATTATTTCGCCGCTGATCCGCGGCCGATTGCTCACTGGTGTGCTTTGCTCATCAGATCACGGAATCGAAATCGTGCGGCTGGGCGAATTTTCCAGAAGACAGAAATTAAATGCTGCGGTCGAGTGCGGCCCATTTTTGATTGACCTCGGAAATCGGATTCGCGGTTTGGATGTAACACGATCAGCGCGGCGAACATTTGCCGCAGTCGCGCGCGGAGGAAATGCAGCGTTGGGAGTTTCCAGCGATCTAAGCCTGGCGCAGTTAAGCGAGGCGCTGTCGAGTATTTCTCTCCGAGATGATTTCAAAATCTGGCGTGCACTGAACCTCGATGGCGGATCGTCGAGCGCGTTTTGGTTTGCTCGGGGAGAAGGCGACGCGTTTTCAATTCCGGAAGAGAAGACGGTGCGCGATTTTGTGGCGATTGTGCCAAAATAAAACTCAGGAATTTCCGAACAGAGAAAGGGGACTCGTTCGCGCTGATGGATCACACGGGGTGCCTTGTGTATTCTAACCTCAATAGCGAGATCCTTCACTTTGTTCGGAATGACAAGTCATGCGCACTTTTGGCGGATTCAAATCTCAAGATCGATTTTTTTACGGCGAGGTACGCGCCGAAGAAATAGATGTCCTGGCGCAGCCGTATTGGCTAGGAATCCGGACCACCGGCGAAATTCTTCCGCTCGATAATGTCGAGATTTCCATCCCGGTCGCGCCTTCCAAGCTGATCGCGGTCGGCTTGAACTATGCCGATCACATCGCCGAAATGAAACGGACTCCGCTCGGCACACCGCTCATTTGGTTCAAAGCGCCAAGCTCGCTCCTGGCACACAATGGCACAATCGAGATCGCGTATCCGGAACACCAGACCGATTTCGAGGTTGAGCTCGCGGTCGTGATCGGTGCGACAGCAAAAAATGTGAGCAGGGGCCGCGCGCGCGATTTCGTTTTTGGTTACACCATTGGCCAGGACATCAGCGACCGAGATCTGCAGAAGTCGGAAAAGCAATTTGGGCGCTGCAAATCGTTCGACACCTACACTCCAATAGGACCGTTCGTCTATAGCGATGTCGACGCGGCCGATCTCGACATTACACTCCGGCAAAACGGCGAGGTCAAGCAACGTGCCCGCACAAGTCAGATGATTTATTCGGTTGCGGAAACCGTGTCGTTTGCGAGCCAGCGGCTGACATTATTTCCGGGGGACGTGATTTTGACCGGAACGCCCTCCGGAGTCGGTCCACTTCATCCGGGCGATGAGATCGAGGCCCGGATTGATGATTGGCCGCCGCTGCGAAATCGAGTGAAATGACAGTTTTTATTGAACAGTGAGACCGAAAATTTTCGAATGAAAGCGATTTCGCGTGCTTGCACTACATCCCAGGTACTCGGATAATTCGATATTAATGCGCAGCGTCATACATGTTGCTGCAAGTGCTTAAGATGAAAAGTTTTGCTGGACTCCTGACGATTCCGTTTGGGATAAAGCTACGAGGGAAGATTCCTCATCTCCGAGCCGGTCCTTAATTCTCTCAGTTTATGAAAACATTGCTTATCGCCTCTCTTGTCTCCGCCACCATTGCGCTGAACGCCTCTGCACAGAATCAACCGCCGCCGCCACCACCTGCGGCTACGCAAGCGCCCGCTGTGACCAATCCGGCCCAACCGGGTGCCGTTCCGCCCACGACGATGTCGCCGGCTGCTCCCGGCCAGGCGCCGGGGGCGACACAGCCGCTTGCTCCGGGAATGTCGCCGGCAGGAGCTCCTCCTGGCACCATGGCTTCCCCCGCCGGTCCGGGCGTAATGCCCAGTCCGGCTGCCTCAATGCCGGCCACGCTCAGCCCAGCGCCGTCGGGCTCCCCGTCCACGGCACAATCCCCACAAAAAGCCGGTTGGACCAACTTCATCCTCGAAAATTTCCATAAAGGCGGCCCGATTATGTGGCCGATCCTAATCATATCGATCATTGCGGTCGCGGTTGTGCTCGAACGGATTTTCTGGTGGACCGGCCGCTGGATGCGTCGCGATCCGAAACGGATCGAGAAAGTTTTTACTGCGATTGAAACGGGGGATGTGGCCGAGGCGTCCCGTCTTTCGCGTGGGTCGCGCGATCCGGTATTGCGTATGATGTGGAACGGCTTGAACCACCAGCACGCCTCGCTGCAAGGCGCGTTGCAAGTCGCCGCTGGCATCGAAATCAAACGAGCTGGCCGCTTCCTTGTCGTGATGGATACACTGGTAACGTTGGCACCCTTGCTCGGTCTTTTGGGAACGATTACCGGTCTAATTCGTTCGTTTAGCTTCCTCGGCAACGAGGAGCTGGCCGTGCAAGCGGTCACCGGCGGTATTGCTGAGGCGCTGATCGCGACGGCCTGCGGTCTTGGCATCGCCATTTTCTCACTGGTTCCGTTCAACTTCTTCACCTCGCGAGTGTCTAACTTAGAGTTCGAATTGCAGACAGCTGCGACGAACCTCGAAGTCATGTTGGAAGCCCAAAACAAAGCGCGCCAGGAAGTGGAGATCGAGTCGCGCACGCCCTCCTCAGCCACGAGGTCGTCAATTTAGGAGTTTAAATGCGCGTCACCTCGCCCGTTCCTCACAAGAAAGCGCGCATTGAGATCATTCCGCTGATCGACGTTATGTTTTTCCTGCTCGCCAGCTTCATGATGGTGAGCTTGAGCCAGGTCCACATGAAGGGCATTAAAGTGAATCTGCCCACTGGTGCTTCGGGCGAAACGCAATCCAAACGCGACTACATCAGTGTGTCAGTTGATTCCAATGGTAACCCATATTTTGACAAGCAGATGGTCACCTATGAAGCGCTGACCTCAATCTTGGGCAAAGTGCATCAAGAGAATCCCGACGCCAAGGTGTTCGTCCGCGGCGATCGGGACACGGTTCATGGGAACGTCATTCGCGTGCTCGATATCTTGCGCTCCCAAGGTTTTTATAAGATCGCTTTCGAAATCAAGAGCCAGGCGGCGGCGGGCGTGCCTTCCGCCGGAACCACTGGTCCGTAAAACTATGGCCGGACCTGGACCTCTTCTTTATCGTCCCGCTCCCAAGTGGCAGGTAATCGCTGCGTTCGGTGGGGCCATTGCCGTGCACGGCATCGCGGTGGCGATCGCTTTCCATAAAGAACCGCCGCCTGCTGATTACTCCGATGTCCCGACGGCCACGATCGAGGCTACGCTCGACCAACCGCCGGAGGACATACCCACGCCTCCGCCGGAAGACATTCCGATTCCTGATCAACCTCCGCCGCCGGAAATCCAGCCGGAATTCCACGAAGAAACCACTCCGCCGCCCAAGCAGAATAAACCGGCCAAAGCTCAGCCGATCAAAGCGCCGCAGGTTGCCGGTCCACCACGTCCTCCCGGCATAGCGACCGCGTCGCAGGCCAAGGCGAGCGCAATCAGTGCTCCCCGGCCGGAATATCCCTATGAAGCGCGAAGCCGTCACATTATGGGCAGTGGTGTTTGCGTGGTCACGGTCGATGTGGGCAGCGGAAACGTCACGGATGCGACTATGGTCCAAAGTATCGGCAATCCGATTCTCGACAATTCCGCCGTGAGCGCGTTTCGGCGGTGGCGATTCAAACCGGGAAGCGTGGCAAAGGTTAAGATACCGATCACGTTTACGATGACCGGTGCGTCTTATTAGTATGCGTGTTTCGTCTCCCATACCGAAAAAACGGGCGCGCATTGAGATCATTCCGCTGATCGACGTTATGTTTTTCCTGCTCGCCAGTTTTATGATGGTGAGCTTGAGCCAGACTCACATGAAGGGAATCAAGGTCAATCTCCCCTCAACCGCCGCACCACCACCGCAACAGGTGAAAGATTTCGTCTCTATCCGTGTGTCGCCAGGAAACACCATTTTCTTTGACGGCCAATATGTGCCTGACGATCAGGTTTTGCCTCGCCTTTATCAACTGCATCAACAGAACCCAAACATAAAAGTCTCGATCAGCTCCGAAATGATGGCGATCCACGGCGACGTAATTGCGGTGCTGGACAGAGTGCGTCAGGTCGGCATTCAAAAAGTGGGTTATCAAATTCGGGCGGCGCCGGCCATTAATCGTTAGTCAGCCCCCCAGGAATTCCCGCAGTTTTTCCAACGCACGGGCGCGATGGCTGATGCGGTTCTTCACCTCTGCGGGTAACTCGGCGAATGTTTCGGTAAACCCCGCCGCCACAAATGCTGGATCGTAACCGAAACCGTTTTCACCGCGGGGCGAGTCGGCGATGAGCCCACGCGACTCGCCGCTCACTGCTTTCAAAATTTTCCCGTTATGGGCGATGACGATGACGCAGCGGAAACGCGCCGATCGCCTCGGCCGGTGCAATTTTTCCAATTCCCGGAAAAGTTTCTCTACGTTATCGCGATCGGTTGCGCGGTCGCCGGCGAAACGAGCCGAACAAATTCCGGGGGCGCCGCCGAGAGCATCCACCTCCAAGCCCGAGTCATCCGCAATGACGAGCTCCTTCGGGCGCACTCGCGAAACGGCAAGGGCTTTGATCGCTGCATTCTCCTCAAAAGTGCTGCCTGTTTCCGCGATTTCCGGTAGATCGTGCTCGTTGCTCAGATCAGTGACCTGAAATTGGGGCCCGAGCAGATCGGCAAATTCCCGCGTCTTGTGCCGGTTCCGCGTTGCGAGCAAGATTTTCATAAACAGGATAAGTCGGCAAAGCAGCGGCGCCCGTAAATTTTTCAGTTTCTTTCCTGGATTCCTGTGTTCCTGATTGTTCTCGGATGAGCGAGCGACGCAAACCCTATCCTTTCGATCTCTTTGAACCCAAGTGGCAGCGCATTTGGGAAGAGCGCCAGATCTTTCACGCGCCGAATCCAGGAGAATCGAATTTCGATCCTGGCAAACAAAAGTTCTATGTCCTGGACATGTTTCCCTATCCGAGCGGAGCTGGGCTGCATGTCGGTCATCCCGAAGGTTACACCGCCACTGACATCATTGCGCGCTACAAGCGAATGCACGGCTTCAACGTGCTGCATCCGATGGGCTGGGATGCATTCGGTTTGCCGGCCGAGCAGTATGCAATCAAAACCGGCCAGCATCCGGCGATTACAACGCGTGAGAACGTAGCGAAATTTAAAAGCCAACTGAAACGCATCGGGTTCTCCTACGACTGGCAGCGCGAAATCAACACCAGCGACCCTCATTTTTACCGGTGGACGCAGTGGATTTTCCTTCAAATCTACAACTCCTGGTTCAACCCGGAGACGCAACGAGCGGAACCGATTACGACATATCGCGGCGCTGATCCCGATAGCGTACGGCTGGCTTATGTGGCCGATGTGCCAGTGAATTGGTGCCCCGAACTGGGCACTGTGCTCGCCAATGAAGAAGTGATCGATGGCAAGAGCGAGGTTGGCGGATTTCCGGTCGTCCGCCGGCCAATGCGCCAATGGATGCTGCGAATCACGGCTTATGCCGAGCGCTTGTTGAATGAGCTCGAAGGGCTCGATTGGCCAGAAGGGATCAAATTGCTCCAGAAAAATTGGATCGGACGAAGCGAAGGCGCGGAAATCGATTTTGCGGTAGCCGGGGTCGATGACTCCGGTGCCGCGGTCAGCGACCGCGGCTACAGCACCGGTCGCAGCTACAAAATCCGTGTCTTCACCACGAGACCGGACACGCTTTACGGCGCCACTTATATGGTGCTCGCGCCGGAACATTCGCTCGTCGAATTGATTGTGAGCGAAGAGCAATGGCCGGCGGTGCGCGACTATCGCGAGCGCACCGCGCGCAAGAGCGACTTGGAACGCACGGAACTCTCAAAGGAAAAGACCGGTGTTTTCACCGGTGCCTTTGCCCTCAACCCGGCCACCGGTAAGAAAATTCCCATCTGGATCGCCGATTATGTTCTGCTCGGTTATGGCACCGGCGCGATCATGGGCGTACCGGGCCATGATGAGCGCGATCTGGAGTTCGCGCGCAAATTTCAGTTGCCGGTCATCCCAGTCGTCCAAGCGCCTGGACAAACCCCTGCCGAATCGATCGGGTTTGTCGGAGACGGTATCGCGATTAATTCGCCGATTATCGAGGGTTTATCGAGCGCAGAAGCAAAGAAGAAAATCACCCGCTGGCTGGAGGAGCGTGGCCTAGGGAAGGGGGCGGTTAATTATAAACTGCGCGACTGGCTTTTCTCGCGGCAGCGTTATTGGGGCGAACCATTTCCGGTAATTTGGGAGAAGGGCGCCCACCGAGCGCTCGACGAAAACGAGCTGCCGGTCGTTCCGCCGGCATTGGAGGATTACAAACCAAGCGGAAGCGGGGATCCGCCGCTGGCCAAAGCCAGAGAATGGGTTCGGTATTCCGATAAAGCGACGCGCGAGACCAATACGATGCCCCAATGGGCCGGCTCCTGTTGGTACTACCTGAGGTTTTGCGATCCGAAAAACGATCGGCGTTTTGTGGGCGAAGAGACGGAACGCTATTGGATGGGAGGGGCGACGCCGGGCGGAGTCGACCTTTATATTGGTGGCACGGAGCACGCAGTCTTGCATCTGCTCTATGCCCGTTTCTGGCACAAGGTGCTTTTTGACTTGGGCTATTTGTCAAAGCCGGAGCCGTTTCAGCGGCTGGTCAATCAGGGACTGATTCTCGGAGAGGACAGCCAAAAGATGTCAAAATCGCGTGGCAACGTCGTCAATCCTGACGCCGTGATCGATGAGCACGGCGCAGATGCATTTCGATGTTACGAGATGTTTATGGGACCGCTCGAGCAGATGAAACCCTGGAGCATGCGTGGCGTAGAAGGAGTGGCCCGATTTCTGGCGCGGGTTTGGCGGTTGATCATGGAGGAAAATCAAGCCGGCGAATGGGAGCTATCGGCGCGTCTCCAAGAGATCGCGCCGAACAAGGCGCAGCAAAAAATTGTTCACGGCACGATCAAGAAAGTGACCGAAGACATCGAGTCGCTCTCATTCAACACCGCCATTTCCCAAATGATGGTTTTCGTGAACGCGTTCACCAACGCACCGGCGATTCCGGTTTCAGCGATGCGGACGCTGCTGGTGTTACTGAATCCGTTCGCGCCGCACCTCACCTCGGAGCTTTGGGAAAAAATAAGCGCCCGCTTTGGCGACAAGCGGAATGATGTAGCTGAGCAGAAATGGCCTGAGCATGACGAGGCGGTGCTAGTGGTGGACCAAATCGACGTTGTGGTCCAGATAAATGGAAAGCTCCGCGACAAATTGCGCGTGGCCACTGACGCGAATGAAGAGCAGTTAAGAGCTGCGGCGTTGAATCTGCCGAAAATTCAGCAGCACCTAGCCGGAAAAGAAGTTCGCAAAGTCGTGATTGTTCCCAACAAAATCGTTAACATCGTCGCGAACTAATTAAGGAGGAATCTGCCATGTGGAAAGAATTCAAAGAGTTCGCAGCCAAAGGTAGCGCTTTCGATCTTGCGATCGGTGTCATCATCGGTGCCGCCTTCAGCGGAATCGTCAATTCGCTGGTTAAGGACATCATCATGCCACCGATCGGACTGATCACGGGCGGGCTCGATTTTTCGAACAAGTTTTTGATTCTTAAACATCCTCCGGGCGGGGGCTTTTTCGCCACACCGGCCGATGCCGTGAAAGCCGGGGCGATTACCTGGAACTACGGAAACTTCATTACGCTTGTGATTAATTTCATCATTGTCGCTTGCGCGATCTTTCTCCTGGTAAAAGGATTCAACCGGTTGAAACGGCCGCATCCAACCGCGCCCCCGGTGGCGAAGGATTGTCCGGCGTGCGCCATGTCGATTCCGGCTAAAGCGACTCGCTGCCCGCATTGTACAAGCGAGCTCGAGGCGGCTCGCGGTTAGGCGGCGAATTCGCCCGGCTCCAGCGGCAAAATTCGCTCAGGCGTACAAAGCCAGATCCGATTTTGCCCCGGTTCCACCCATGAAGTGCCGGCTGCCCAGGGTGAGAAGGCCGGCATAACCCAGCAGGTCGATTCCTGAACAAACGCGGGAAATTTCAAGTGAAGTCCGGCCCCATCGCGCAACGTCGCCGCCGGATGGAAATGCCCGATAATTTCGATCCGGCCGGAGTTCTTACGCGGACTGTCGCCGTGGTAAAATTCGAAGGCTTCGGTGCGGAAAGATTCGACGAAATCGATGGCGCCCTGGAGTTTGCGATCGTGATTGCCGGCGATGGTGATCGTCTCGCAATATTTGCGCGCATCCGATAAAAGTTTTTTGGCGGGCTCGATGGCGGCGTCATCATGCACAAGGTCGCCCAGAATAACGAGAATTCTCGGCTCATAATCGGTGATAAGCCCTAGCAAACGGGCGCTGGACGATTCCATCCCCCAAAACGGAACTAGTTGGCCAGCAAGACGTTGGCTCAGCTCGAACCCGAAATGAAGGTCTGCGATGGCCAACCAACCTTCCTGCTCATGAAAGAGCCCGAGGCGTGCATCCAGGAGCACGTTTTCTGCTACATAAGCTTGGGTCAGCGAAAGGGGGCGCAATGGGCGCAGGGAAATTATCGCTTGTTAGATTCGACTTCAACGGCTATTCAGCGCGGGTTTTGCAAGGACCATTGCTGCTGCGACTTACGCTCGCGTGCTTGCTCGCCGGATTCCTCGGAAGTTGCGCCACTCAACCGGTTGCGAGCCGTAACAAAGCGAAACCACGGCGAATGAACGTGCGGACCACCGCTTACTGCACGTCAGAACGTGGCGGAGGCGGAAAACACAATGCCGTTGGTATGTACCTTTCCGGCCGGAATGTCATCAGTGCGGCTTCCGATTGGTCGCGTTTTCCGCTCGGCACTCGTTTTCGCCTGGTCGGCACGAATCAGGAGTATGTCATCGACGACTACGGCGGCGCGCTCATCGGCACAAACACGATCGACCTGTTCACCAATTCCCGCCTCGAGATGAAGCGCTGGGGCGTCCGACACGTTGATATCGACATTTTGCAATGGGGTTCGGACGAACAGAGCTTGAAAATTCTCGCGCCACGGGCGAAACACAAAAAAGTCCGGCGGATGCTTGTGGCATTAAATAGCAAAAAGAGACCAATCGAAGTCGCGGATAAGCGCCTTTGATTTCGGGAGCATCGCGCCGAAACTCACGCGCGATGAACATTCTCGTCGTTGGCGGGGCGGGCTACATTGGCAGCGTCTGCGCGGAGCTTTTGCTGAACGAAGGCCACCAGATCGCCATCCTCGATAATTTATCTGAAGGCCACCGTGCTGCGGTCGATCAGCGAGCCCGCTTTGTCGAGGGAGACCTGGCCGATCGGGATGGGATCGCGCAGACCGTTGCTCGTTTGCGCCCAGACGCAGTCATGCATTTCGCTGGCAGTGCCTTGGTTGCCGAGTCGATGCGCGATCCTTCCAAGTATTTTCGAAACAACATTGCCAATGGTTTGAATCTGCTCGACGCCATGGTTGCCGCGGACGTTCGGCAAATCGTTTTTTCATCTTCTTGCGCAACATTCGGTTTGCCTGAGCGCACACCGATTGATGAAACTTTTCCACAACTACCGATAAATCCCTACGGGGAATCCAAACTCGCTTTTGAAAAAATTCTCCGCTGGTACGATCGGATCCACGGAGTGCGGTTTATCTCGCTGCGCTATTTCAATGCGGCAGGAGCGTCAGAGAAATTTGGAGAAGATCATCGCTGCGAAACTCATTTGATTCCAAACGTGCTGAAAGTCGCGCTCGGACGACAGCCGCATGTCGAGATTTTCGGCACGGATTACGACACGCCGGATGGGACCTGTATTCGCGATTACATCCATATTCTCGATTTGGCGTGCGCACATATCCTGGGCTTAGGTACGTCGGCCAGTGCCTCTTACAATCTCGGCACTGGCGGCGGCTCGAGCGTGCGCCAAGTGATCGACTCTTGCCGCAAGGTGACCGGCAAAAAGATTCCCGTAATCGAAAGATCCCGCCGTTCTGGAGATCCGCCGCGGCTCGTTGCCACTTCGGAGAAAATTAAACGTGAACTCGGCTGGCGGCCGCAGTTCCAAGCGCTCGATACTATCGTCAGCAGTGCGTGGAAATGGCACCAGCGATTTCCGAACGGGTACGGCGATTGATCGGGACGGAGCGGTACTAGGTCTGCCGCCGCTTGTAACTCCCGCTGTCCGCAGTGGCAGGCAGGCTGCACAGCAACAGCGTCTACAAGTCGCTCGTAGCGATAAAACGCCCGCCGGTTATGCCGGCGGGCGCCGCACTTCTTACAAAAACGATCAGTTACCTGTTAGGGCTGAGTTGTGGTCGTTGTGGTGGTAGTCTCCTTTGTCACCGTCACCGGCCTGGTCAGCACCACGCGTTTGACGATCATCCGATCACCCTGCCTGACGTAGTGAACCGTTGCAGGCATGTCCGGGCGAATCTCCGTCCAGGCCACAGTATGCCCAGTTGGGTCCACAATTGTGGTCTCGGGCGTGTAATAATAGCGCACCGGCTCTGCCGTTCCTGCGCGGAACGTGAAGTAATCACCGGCTGGCGCAGCAACAAACGCCCCAGTACTCGTGGTCAATCCCACCCCGACCGGGCCGACATCTGCATCGACTGATGTCGTTGTTTGCGCCATGGCTGCGCTGGCCCCGAGCACGCAAGCCGCGCCGATGGCCAACATTTTGGTTAATCTGTTGTCTTTCATGTTTGTCCTTTGCTTTGGTTAACGGATGCTTTCCGTCGTGACTGATTTGGACTCGCCGCCGGCGGCTTTTATTCAACCGCATAGAGGCTTCGTAAACACTGTGAGAGGCGGCCTCATTTTTCCACAGTGTGCGTTAATTGTCCCCCAGAGCTGAATGCAGCCGCTTACCGGTTTTCGCGATTTCCTTCCCGCCGACTGCGCGGAGCGGAATTATATCTTCGCCAAATGGCGCGAGGCCACGCGGCGCTACGGCTTCATCGAATATGACGGTCCGCTGCTCGAGGAGCTCGATCTCTATAAGAAGAAATCGGGCGATGAAATCGTGCGCCAGCTCTACGAATTTGTCGACAAAGGGCAACGCGCTGTTGCCTTGCGGCCAGAAATGACGCCCACCCTCGCGCGCATTATTGCGACGAATCATCGGAATTTTCGCAAGCCGCTGAAGTGGTTTTCCATTCCGCAAGTCTTCCGTTATGAACGTCCGCAGCGCGGACGATTGCGCGAACATTTTCAGCTCAATTGCGACATTATCGGCGAGTCTTCGGCCGAGGCCGATGCGGAACTAATTGCGCTCGCCATCGATGTCGTGCGCGCATTCGGTTTTGGCGCAAACGATTTTGTTGTCCGGATCAGCGACCGGGAGTTCTGGACCGAGCTTTTGAAAGTCGAAGGAGTGCCGCCAGAGCGCTGGGAGGAGGTCTTACAGACAATCGATAAATCCGAACGTGAAGCTCGCACAAAAACAATGGAGCGTCTGGGCGCCTTGGCCGGACCGGTTTTCGAAATTTTGGAGAAAGGCGGCGAGAGCACAAAGCTCAACGAGATCATCGATAATCTGAGAGCGCGGGGATTAAGCGATTTCGCTACGGTCGATGTGAGAATTGTTCGGGGTCTCGCCTATTATACCGGGGTGGTCTTCGAAATATTCGATCGGGCCGGTAAATTTCGCGCGATTGCCGGCGGCGGACGTTACGATCAACTAATCGCACAGCTCAGCGACAATGCGGTCTCTCTTTCAGCGTTAGGGTTCGCTATGGGCGATGTCGTTCTGGGCGAAATGATCCACGAGAATGCGTCGGCGCTTAGGCAGCTGGAAGTATCTGTTCGTTCCGATCACGCCATTGACATTTACGTGGTGATTGCCAAGGAAGAGCGCCGTGCCGCTGCTCTCGCTGTCATTCAACAATTGCGCGACCAAGGCTATGGGCTGGACTATCCGATGACGCCGACAAAAGTCCCAAGGCAGTTCCAAACGGCGGAACAACTTGGAGCGCACACCGCGATTTTATTTGGTGACGAATGGCCAAGCGTTGCGGTGAAGAATCTTGCGACCGGGGAGCAGCGGCTCATTCCTCATGAAGAACTGCTCACCCATTTGACAGCCAATCGCTGAACTCGCCAGCCGAGCCCGCGCAGCCAATCGCTATGCTGTTCGCTCGGCTGCCTTAAGCAATTTAATGGCGTCGCGCAATTCTGCTGCGCGTTCGTAGAGTTCGCTTGCGATCGCGCTTTCCATCTCGCGCTGCATGATCTCCAGCTTGGTCAGCGGTCGCTTGGCCCGGACCTCGTCCAACCATTCTTCGAGAAACGCGATTTCACTGCTTTTACTTGCTAGTTCGGGAAAGTTGGAATGCTGAAAGAATTCAACGATGGCGTCGCGACCCTTCTCGATTTCGCGCATACCATCTCCAAACTTGCCCTCATTCAGAAAGATCGACGCCTTGGCCCGTGTATTCATCATCAGGACGTAGGGTCGGAATTGTTGAAAATTCCAGACGATCTCTTCCCGCTCGCTGTGTTCGTCGACAAAAGTGAAGAGATCGAGGTTTCGCTGAGTGTCGCGGATTACTCCAGCGAATTCGTTGAGCTGAAACAGGCTAACGTAGCGGTGGTAATACTGAATGCCCTCTTGTTGTAATTCGGAACATTCCTCGGCCGTCAATTCATAGCTGTCACCGGCTGCTTTGGCGAGTTCGGCACGATGCTGGTGATAGGCAAGTAGTGATTCACACCCGTGCGGCCGCTGGCCATCCGGCCGGCCGGTCATTTCCATTTGCAAGACGCCGAGATCGAGCCGCAATTGCAACTTATCGCGGCCGTCAAAGCCCAGTATCTTCCTTACCTTGATCATGCCAGGCTCGTGGGGCCACTCTTTCAAGATGGCATTGAGATCCAAACTCATCGCATAGAAATGATCGTTTACGGGTGCCGATTTTGTCAACGCTGACGAAGCATTGCAGGGTGAACTTTTTCGCGAGATTCTTTCCCGATGGAAGCGGAGATCGATGCGTTCATTCGTTACCTGGCGATTGAGCGCGGCCTCTCGGAGAACTACCAACTGTCAACCCGCCGTTCCCTCACTGACTTCGCCCAATGGTGTGCGCGGCGTCATCTGCGCAGCGGCGCCGATCTCGCCGTCGACCATCTCACAGACTATCTCTCGGAGAGAAAACGCACCGGCCTTTCCGCGTCGTCGATCAAATTGATCGTCGTCGCGCTCAAAATCTTTTTCCGCTTTTTGCTTGGGAGAGGAATGATCTCTCGCGATCCCAGCGAAACCCTGTCGCTGCCTCGGATCGAGCGCTATTTGCCGGAAACTTTGAATGAAGTTCAAGTGGAACAACTACTAAATGCCATCGATACTAAAACGGAACTTGGCCTGCGCGATCGCGCCATCGTCGAATTGCTTTACGCCAGTGGTTTGCGTATTTCCGAGCTGACGGTAGCGCGGCTGGAGCAATTCAACGACGAAGAACGAATTTTGCGTGTTACCGGCAAGGGCAACAAGATGCGACTCGTGCCCGTAGGTCGCAAGGCTTCCCAGGCCCTCGCCGCTTATCTTTCGGCTGAACGGCCAAAACTCGTCACATCCAAATCTGGGAGTGAGATTTTTCTTTCCGCCCGAGGCCGAAAGCTCACCACCACTCGCGTTTGGCAAATCGTAAAGAAACATGCAAAACGCTCGGGTGTGGAAACCAATATCTATCCACATCTTCTGCGGCACAGTTTCGCCACCCATCTGCTTGGCAATGGCGCCGACCTTCGAATCATTCAAGAAATGTTGGGCCACGCGGACATCTCGACCACCCAAGTTTACACGCACGTAGATCAGCAGCGTCTCAAAGCCGTGCATCGAAAATTTCATCCTCGTCCATAGACGAAGGCAATAGGCAGACATAGGAAAGTCGTGCGGACGAGAGGACGCCCGCTACAATTCGAGTTTTTATGAAACGATTTCTGCTGTTTGTGCTGGTTGGAGCAGTCGTAGTATTGCTCGTCCTATTTGCGCTCCGCCGTCAGCCGGGCCCTGCCCACTCAGCCGCGGCCCGCCTGCTGCCATCCGACACCGCGCTGTTGTTCGAGATTCCGAACGCGGAGAAAAATCGAGAAGATTGGCACCGCACGGAATTGTATTCGCTTTATCGAGAGCCAGCCGTGCAGGCATTCTTACAGAAGCCGAAGGCGCAAGTGCAAGAGCGCAGTCCGCTCATTAACAGCTGGCGCGAGGCTGGAAAACTGCGGATGCGCGGCGCGTTCCTCGCAACGAATAGCTTTGATGCCAAAGCTGGAAACGCGCAACGCAGCACGAACGATTACGAGAAGCATCGCATCGATGTTATCGCCGGAGAAATTACGCTTGCGTCTACCGTCGTGGGTAACCGTTTCCTGGTCGCCACCAACATTAACGATTTGATGGCGATGCTTGATCGAGTCGACGGCCGCGTGAAAACGCCGGCACTTGAATCAGATCAAAATTTCCGGGAAGCCATGAAGGAAATGCCGGCGGACCATGCGTGGCTGTTTTACGTTCAACCCAAACAACTGGGACAAAAGCTCACCGCATTGCGAGCACAAGATGGACGCGCCTTGCCACCGGGCGAACAAACAATGATCGAACGAATCCGAAGCTTCTCCCATGCAACGGTTTTTGATGGTCAGAGAATTCGAGAGGTGGATTTCACGGCTATGCCACGAATGTTCGATGCCAAACTGACGCGCGACACTCTTTCAATCGCGTCGCCCGATACCTTTCTCTACCTCGCTACAATCATTAATCTTCAACAACTCGCCTGGAATCAAATGCTCGCCAATGCCGCTGCCGCCACTGGCCAAAAACAGGCCCTAGCCCAGGCAGGTATTACGGCAGACGATTGGAGGGCCGCCTTCGGTGACGAAGTGTCGCTCATCGCGGATTGGCCGGCGAACGCGCGAATTCCCGGCGTGGTGGCGACGCTAACCATTCGCGATCCTTCGCGTGCGAAGAAGATTGTTAGCACACTTGCCGCTTCGTCGGGCTGGCAATCAACGATTCGAGATAATGTGCAGTATTTCACTGCGCCGATGGGGGGAAGCAGTCTGGCGATCAGCCTCATCGTGGCAGTTTCCGATCGCTTGCTCGTAATTGGCGGCGATTCAGCCAGGGTTGATCGAGCAGTGGCGCTGCCAAAAAACGGGACTGGATTGGATCGTTCGCCCAATTTTCGCAACGCGGCCAAGCTCGTGCCCGCTCCCGAGCAGATGTTCACCTACGTCGATTTGGCCGCCCTCTATTCGAGATTGGATGCGACGCTGCGCCCCATTCTGCAAATGAGCGCGGCGTTCGTTCCTTCGCTGACTGAGCATATCGACCCGGCCAAACTCCCGCCTGCTGAGGTCGTTGCACGTCACTTGAGCCCGGTCGTGGCGTCACAATGGTACGCGGGAAATGGTTATCGGTCGGAATCAGTTGGTACCATTACGATTGGCCAAACTGGCGGGGTGGCAGTGGCAGCATGGCTGGGCACGACACTTTTGAAGAATAAGACGAGCGTCATTTTGGCCTCTCCCGCGGCGACTTCTTCGGCAGCTCCCTCAACACCTTTGGTGAGTCCGGTGCCGACCCCGTAACTCGCGCCATTTCGGCTAGCCACAGTTGGCTTGCTCAGAGAGAAATGTGCTGCGAATTCGCAAATCTGTGTTACATTTCCGGCCCTATGGCTATTCTCAAGAAAAACGCATTTTCCCGCCGGGTTCCTGATCTAGTCACGGAGGAACTCGTCGCTGTGCTTTCGCGCAGGGCGTCGTTCGAGTTCAAGCAGCTCTTCGACATCGTGCACGAAAATCTCCGTGCCCGCAACGCCGCGAGTGGCGGAGAGGAAATGCTCCGGTTGCGTGCGTATGAAAAACTTCAGAATCTGGTTGCACGCGGCGCTGTAAAGAAGAATGGCAAAAAATACAAGGGCTTGCCCTCGGCCCTGGCGAGCGCGATCGCACCGCCAAACGGTCATATTCCAGCAGGCGTAAAATAATAGGCTGCGGCAGCGTTGGCGCATGCTGCGAGAATACATTCCGGTTTTGCTCCAGATCATTGTGGCGGTTGGCTTCGCCGTCGCGGCATTGGTGGTGAGCGTGATTCTCGGAAAGACCGGCCGCCGTAATCGGATCAAGGATTCAGCATACGAATGCGGCATGGTGCCGCAGGGAGAAGTACAGCCGCGATTCAGCGTCAGATTTTATTTGGTCGCGATGCTGTTCATTCTCTTCGATTTGGAAATCGTCTTCATGTACCCCTGGGCGGTCGTTTATCGGGAATCCATCCGGCACAGCTCGGTGATCTTTTGGAGCATGTTCAGTTTCATCTCGATCTTGATGATCGGGTATATTTACGCACTCCGGAAAGGCGTGCTCGATTGGAAAAAATAGGCTCGTCGCTCCTGCCTGCTGCGGCGATGTAAAAGGCCATCTTTTCTCTGTGAAGCGGGGTCAGTTTCGTCCTTGCGCGGCCTCACCAGACCGCCTAATAGCTTGAGCCCCCATGGTGCATCACATCGTCCTTTATAAGCTGAAGCCCGAGGTTACGCCCGCGCGCGTGGAAGAGATGATGATGAACACGCGCATGCAGTTATTGAAAATTCCGGAGGTCCTCAACATTAAATGCGGCAAGCGCATTGATCCGGAAATGACCTGGCCCCTTTTCATCGCCATCGATTTCGAGTCTATGGACAAATACGCCATTTTTCGTGAGGACCCGATCTTCGTGAAATTTAACGAAGAAATTATCAAGCCTAATACCGCTGACGCTCTCTCACTCGACTTCGAAATGGACCCTGGGAAAGACGTGCGATTCTCATAGGATCCGGCACGGGTCAAAGCCCGGTTCAGTACTTGCCTGCGCATCCGGACGTCCAAAATCAGCAACAACCATGCGGCTGGGCTATATTTATTCGCGTTACCCGGTCCTCTCCCAAACATTTTGCGACGCCGAAATGCTAGAGCTGGAGCGACGGGGACACGAAATCGTCCTCGCCTCGCTCTACCCTCCCAAGACCGAGCTGCGCCACGAATATCTGGCAAAACTGCGCGCCAAAATTCAGTATGCGCCGGACTCGGGCGCCTTAGATAAGCTGGCGCGCAAGGCGAAGCGGAGTGGGCGGTGGCCGGCAGCGATGGTGCAGGAACACGACCTAAAATATGGTGCGGAGTACAAGGCAGCCCTGCGCGCGCGTAACGCACTTTTCTTCGTCGAGCTTTTCGAGCGGGAACGTATTCCGCATTTTCACGTTCATTTTGCCAATCGGGCCGCCCACACGGCCCTATTTGTAAAAGCGATTAGCGGCATTCCCTTCAGCATCACCGCCCATGGACAGGATTTTATGACCGATCTCGGCAACGAAGGGCTATTACGCGAGCTTTGCGCGGCCGCAGAATTCGTTGGGGCAGAAACAGACTACAGCCGAGATCTGCTTGCTTCTCGCTGTCCCAAGGCTGCTGGGAAAATCTTTCGCGTCTACAATGGCATCGATCTCAGTCGATTTCCGGAGAGCGGAAGTCATCCAGCATCGCCCGGTCCAATTCGGTTGCTTAGCGTCGGTCGTCTCGTTGCCTTCAAAGGATTTCAGCACCTGATTGATGCGTGCTCCGAGCTGGAGAAACGTGGAATTGATTTTGCCCTTCAAATCATCGGGGATGGCCCATTGCGAGACGAACTTGAAATGCGCGCCCGCCGGTACGGCTTGAGTGGCAGAATTCAGTTCGCCGGCGAGCAATCGCAGAATCAAGTGCTCAGTGCTTTGCGTGCCTGCGATATTTTCGTTCTCGCCTCCACTGTTGACGCGCGCGGCGCCAGTGATGTCTTTCCCACCGTAATCGCTGAAGCAATGGCGAGCGGAAGACCTGTGGTGTCGACAACCGTCGCCGGAATTCCAGAATTAGTGGCAAACGGCGAGACCGGATTGCTGGTTCCTCCAGACGATTCTCGAAGGTTAGCCGACGCGCTGGAGCGTCTCGCGCGCGATGGCAGCCTGCGCGCGAACTTCGGTCGGGCCGGTCGTCAGCGAATCGAAGATGTGTTTACCATCGAAAGAACGATTGAACGGTTGCTGGCCCGTTTCGCAGCAACGGCACGTTCGGTTTTGATCCGGCGCTAAATTATGTCAGAAGTGGTCGCAATGACAAAGAAAGCGATCTTGCTCGCAGGCGGCGCCGGCAGTCGTTTATTTCCACTAACGCGGATCGTCTGTAAGCAGCTGCTACCAATCTACGATAAACCGATGATCTGTTACCCGCTGGCCACGCTCATGCTCGGAGGCCTGCGCGAGATCCTTGTCATCTCTACTCCGAAAGATTTGCCAGTGCTGCGTAATTTCCTCGGCGACGGCACGCACTTGGGCATTAAACTCGATTATGCCGAACAGCCGAAACCGGAAGGCATCGCCCAGGCGTTTTTAATCGGAGCGAAGTTTGTTGAGGACAGAGGCGTGTCGCTGATTCTCGGCGACAACATTTTTTATGGGAAACTGGATTTCTTCCGTGAAGCGCTGGCGTTGAAACGGGGCGCCTGCGTCTTTGGCTATCAAGTTCGCGATCCAGTTTACGTGTATGACGAACGCGTCGTCGAATTTTGCCGGGCCCTCAAACCGTCAGCTCGCGGGGAGATCGAAATCACCGATCTCAATCGGCGCTATTTGGAGGATGGCGAACTGCAAGTGAAGCGATTAGGTCGCGGTATCGCCTGGCTCGACACTGGCACACCGACGAGTTTGCTGGAGGCGAGCAATTACATTGCCACCATCGAGCACCGCCAGGGAATGAAGATCGCATGCCTTGAGGAGATCGCGTTGCGCATGGGATTTATCCGTGCGGCTGAGCTGTCGTCCCTCATCGATCGACTGCCAAAGGGCGACTACCGCGATTATCTGCAGCGCGTAGCCGATGAGGGACCGATTCCGCACTGAGATCAGCGCGGTTGCTCCTTCAACAAATGATTTGTGTCGGCAAGAAGTCTGGTGACGGCATCTGCTTCAGTGCCATCGTAGTAACCTCGGATTTGCCCGCGACGATCGACTAGAATCATGCGCGTGCTGTGTAACGGTTCGCCGTTTTCGCCGGCATGCTCCGCTGCGGCCAGTTTGAAGCCATGCTCGGACAGATCGTAAATCGCAGGTTTCGGTCCGGTGAGGAAATCCCATCGCCCCGGTTCGGCCTGCAATCGATTCGCGTACTCGCGCAGCATCTGCGGTGTGTCTCTTTCGGGGTCGACGGTGAACGAAACGAAATGTACCTCTGTCT
Organism: Verrucomicrobiota bacterium; assembly: GCA_003217965.1. Taxonomy (GTDB): domain Bacteria; phylum Verrucomicrobiota; class Verrucomicrobiia; order Chthoniobacterales; family UBA10450; genus AV69. The sequence continues at coordinate 41,289 of QHNB01000094.1, forward strand.
TCTCCAGCGGCTTTTGCATTTCGCTCATCCGGCTGCTGATCATCGGACAAGGGCCGGGGCAGGTCGTATAAATAAAATCGGCGATCCAAATTTTGCCGGCTAATTGCGCTAAGCCAAAGGGCTGCCCATTCTGATTTGTAAACTGAAATGAAGGTACCGTGCCGTAAGAAGAAATAGTACGCTGCCGGAGCGCGTTCACTTCCAGGTGACGTAGCCAAAGCAAGAGTCCGAGCGTGATCAGCGGGATCAGAATCAACGTCACCTTCCAAGCAATGCCACTGCGTGTCGGCGTACGATCTGTTGTCACAAAGGTTGTATTCATGATTTCGTCAGAACGAGTGCGCCGAGTAGCAATGGAAGATAAACAATCGACGCGATGAATAATGAGCGCGCTGCGCTTGGCGTGCGCATCCTTAAAAAACGCATGGCAACAGCAGTGAACAAACCGCCGAGCAAAAGCTCGATTGCAAGGTAAACAAAATTGGCAATTCCAAGAAACGTCGGCAGACCTGCGATCACCAGCAGCAGGATGCAGAAGAAGACGCTCTGGCTGGCGCTGCGCTCGCCACTGCGGTCATCACTCGAAATCATGCGAAATCCTGCCCGCGAATAGTCTTCGCGGAACATCCACGCGATGGCGAAAAAATGCGGTAACTGCCACAAAAAAACGATCGCGAAGAGACTCCACGCGCCTGCGCCAATATTTCCCCGCGCAGCCGCCCAGCCGATCATCGGCGGAATCGCGCCGGGAATTGCACCGACCGCCGTGTTGGCAGTGTTGGCGCGCTTCATCGGCGTGTAAGCAAGAATGTAAATTCCGATCGTTATCGCTGTCAGCGCCGCACTAAGCAGATTGCAAACAATTGCCAAATACCCGACTCCAAAAATCGACAGCACGACGCCAAGGAGCAATGCTTGCAGCGGTCGCATTCGGCCGGCCGGTATCGGACGCATTTTTGTACGGCGCATCATCGCGTCGGCGGTGCGTTCCCACCATTGATTGAGCGCAGCAGCCCCGGCGGCTGCAGCGGCGGTTCCAAAAACAACGTGAAACAGCGCCATGTAGTCGATCGGCGATTCCGATCCGAGGTAAAAACCAACCGCGGTTGTAACCAGAACAAGCAGTGTCAATCGCGCTTTGACGAGCACAGCCAGATCGGCAAGGAACCGATTGCGCGACGGCGCAAGATTGGGATTTCCAAGCGCGGCCGTTTTCATGCGGAGGCGCGGTCGCCCTGCAGCGTACGCGGGTCCGAGCCGGACTTGTACTGTCGCACCCTATCAACTTGTCCTTGTGAAATTCGCCAGCAAATCGCAGAAATGCTCACGCCAAAAGATAGCATGATCGCGCCGAGCGCGACATGCGCTGTCGCGACGTCGGCTGCCTTATTGCTCCAGACTATCCAGGCGCCAAGCGTAATCTGACAAACGACCAACACGACCCACAAGATCGACAATCGCTTCAGCGCAGGAAAGCGGGGCGCATCTCTCCAAACGCGAAGACAAAAGGCAACTACAGCAATGG
>QHNB01000151.1 GCA_003217965.1 Verrucomicrobiota bacterium
TGCCGGAGGCGGTCGCGCAGGGAAACGTTGGTGGCACAAATAATACGCGCGTCTGTCTTCAACATTCGCTCGGAACCCAACCGTTCAAATTCGCCGTACTCAAGAACGCGCAAAACTTTTACCTGCGCCAGCGGACTCATTTCCGAAATTTCGTCGAGAAAAATAGTGCCCCCATTTGCCAGCTCGAACTTGCCTTTCAACGCTTGTTGAGCGCCGGTAAACGCGCCTTTTTCGTGACCGAAAAGCTGGCTCTCGAGCAAGGTATCGCTCATGGCCGAGGCGTTGAAGGAAATGAAAGGACCCTGGGCGCGTGCGGACGAATTGTGAATCGCGTGCGCGAGCAGAGTCTTTCCGGTGCCGGTTTCTCCGAGCAACACAATGGGCACGTCCGACCTGGCTGCTAACATGGCCAAACGAATGCAGCGCGCCATCGCATCGTTGGTCGTGCGCAAGTCTTCCACCTTCAAGGTTGAAAGCTTCGGCTGCATTCCCCTGGCTGCTTAGTTGCGAATCCCTTCCTTCAATTGCTTGATTGGCTCGAAAGCGTATTCGATCAGCGTGCGTCGGCCAATGCGAATTCGCGCTTCGCCTTTCATTCCAACGCGGAGCGTGAGCCGCTGCCGATTCGCGGTATCATCGAACGAGGCAAGAGCGACAAAGTGTTGCCCGCCGCTGCTGCTCACAGCGGAAGGACTGACCCAGTCCAGTTTTCCGCTCAGTGCGCCATAACGTTGATATGGAAATGCTTCAAAGAAAAATCGGACCGGCTGGCCCATAACAATTTTCGCCAATCCACTTTCGTTCAATAGAAGCCGAGCCAGAGGCTTACTTTCGGTCCGAGCCAGTTGGCAGAGCTCCTGCCCATTCTGCACGACGCTACCGGCATTCCGTTGCGAGAGCGAAATGACAACTGCGTCATAGGGGGCGCGAATGGTTAATAAACTTTGCTGCGAATTCTCCAGATCCGACTTCAATCCTTCCAGCTTCATCTTGAGTTTTTCGACTTCAGCTGTCTCCTCGGCGCGCTTTCGCGCATGTTCGTTTCGCATCTGCTGGCGCTCGAGTTTGACCTGCTCAAGCGTCCGCTGCGCCACGGCTTGATCCTTCTCTGCTCCCGCCGCTTCCAGCTGCAATTTAATCAGGTCGACTTGCGAAAACCCTCCGCTTTTGGAGAGCTTTTCCAGCCGGACCAGCAGATCGCGATTGCTGTTCGCTTGCTTTTCGTGGAAGCGCAGCTCGCTTTCTGCTTGCGAGACCTGAGCGTTCTTGATGTCGGCTTCTGCTGTGTAGGCCTCTTCCATTCTTGCTAACGTCATTTGATGCGTTCGCAGGTCTTCCGTCAGCGTCCGCAGCTGGGTGTCGAAGACGCGGATTTCATCGGACCGAAGGACAAACAATTCCGTTCCCGCTGAAACGGTTTGGCCTTCGGCTACCGCCACGCGACTGAGTGTGGCCAAACGGGGCGATTGGATAGGGTCAGCGCCGTTGTGTGGCACGAGAATGAATGGCGCATGTTCGGTTTCCGGAAGCTGTACGAAAATCGCTGCAAGTAACCCGACGCCGAAAACCGCGATCAGCCAGTGGGCGATAAAGCGAACAATTCGCGGCGGCGGATCCTGCGGCAGCATTTCGGATTCCGCATCGAACGAGCTGGGCGTAAAAGTTTCTGCGCTCATCCGGCAATCCCCATCTGCTGACTGGACAGATAAAAATACAGACCGCGCTGTGCCATCAGCTCATCGTGAGTGCCAATCTCAGCGATGCCTCCCTGTTCCAGAACGACGATTGCGTCGGCCTCCCGAATCGTGCTCAGGCGATGCGCGATCGCGATCGTCGTGCGGCCAGCCATGACGCGGCCAAGATTGTTTTGAATGGCACGCTCCGATTCGGTATCAAGCGCACTGGTCGCTTCATCGAAAATCAGGACCGGCGGGTTATTGTAAATCGCGCGGGCGATTGCGATCCGCTGCTTTTGCCCGCCGGAAAGAGAAAGCCCCGACTCACCGATCTTTGTTTCATAACCCATGGGCAAACGCATGATAAAATCGTGCGCCGCGGCTGCCTGGGCGGAGGCGAGAACACGATCCAGATCGGGCTCGGAATCACCGAAAGAGATATTCCGCGCGATGGTCTCATTGAACATGTGATTTTCCTGCAACACTATCCCAATGTGTCGGCGGACATCGCGATAGTTCAAAGTCTTGAGATCGACGTGATCAAAGAAGATGTTGCCGTCAGTTGGTTCAAGCAGCCCGGCGATGAGTTTGACCAGCGTCGTTTTGCCGCAGCCGCTGCGACCGACGAAGGCGACCATGCGACCAGGCGCAAGATCGAGAGTAATATTGCTCAAAATATTGGGGGCCTCCGGGCCGCCGTATCGGAAGCTCACGTTCCGTAATTCAATGCGGCCCTCCAGACTGTGCACCGGAGTTAAGCGTGAGCGATCGCGGCCCTGCTCCGGATCCTGCTCGAAAATATCGTTCAGCCGATTCATCAAGACCGCGGCCAACTGCAGGTTGTCCCACACTCCAAGGGTGCGAAGGATTGCGCCGTAAGCGATCGCGGTCAGCGAGCTAAAAGCGACAAAACCGCCGACGCTGAGATGGCCGTTGATGACCTGAGTCGCACCGACCCAGAGAAAAATCGCGGTCGAGAGCAAACCGATTGTTTGCAGCACACTGTCGTATGACATGACGACGAAGGTCGATTTAAACATCTTTTTCGAAACGGAAAGGAACTCATTCAGCATGGCGTCCCTAAAAACCGATTCCGCCGCGGCCGCTTTCACGGCTTCGATGCCTTTGATGGCGTCGATTTGATGAGAAGCGTACTTGCCCTGGCTTTCCTCGACCTCAGCGAAAAGAGGTCGCAACACTTTTAACGAGAAGTACATCAGTCCGGCGTAGAGTGGTGTCGTCGCGAGAAAGGCGAGCGCGAGCCAGCCGCTATAGAGGAGCATCAGTAGAATCGCGCCGATCAGATGCACCATCGCGAGCAGGGCACCGATCCCGTGCTGCACCGCGAATTGGCGGACCTGCCGAGCACCGTCGAGGCGCCGCTGAATGTCGCCGGTACGCCGGCTGGTAAAATANNNTTCCTGCGCGATTGCCGCCATCTGAACAAAGACGATTGCAGCGAGCATGCCGAGGATGATCGTCTTGAGGAGACCGATATCGTTTTCGACGATGACCTTGTCGACCACCATCTGCGTAAAGACAGGAAACAGCAGTTCCAGGAAACTGACGGCGACGGCCAGGCCGAGAACCTGCAGGAGAATGCCGCGGAATTTGGCCAGAAACGGCCAAACCCAAGCCAGACTGGCTTTGGCCTCCGGCGCCTGTTCGAAGGCAATTGTGTAATCAAACAAGGCGGCGTAGCCGGACCATTTTTGCTCAAATTCCTTTCGTGGAATTTTGCGTAAACTGACGGCAGGATCGGCGACGCGGACGTTCGCTATGTCGACGTCATACAGCACCATCCAATGATTGCCTTCCCAGTGAACGATCGCCGGCAGCGGCATCAATGGGAGATTGCGCAGTGAAACTTTGAGCGCGCGGGCGGCGAGACCGAGTTCGGTGGCAGTGCGGCAAAGCGCCTTCAAACTAGTTCCGTCCGTCGCGGTGTGACAGAGCTGGCGAATCCGCGCTAGAGAAACTTTTCGTCCGAAATGCCGACAGATCATGCCGAGGCTCGCCGCGCCGCAATCCATTTCATCGATTTGAGCGATATGCTCGAATTTGCGGATTCTGCCCTTCTTCCGGAAATGTCCTTCTTCATCCGCGAAGGGCGCTTCGGCATCGGCCTTCTCTACCGCGGCTTTTTCGTCCAGCGCGACTTTGTCGTGCCTTCGAGTTTCGGCCGGCAAAAGTTCTTCCGTAAAATCAAGTGGAATGCGCGCCGCTGTTTTCGCCTTGTACTGGGCAAGACGTTCCTCGAGCAGTTTGCCAAACTCGGGATAGCTTTGCTTCAGGTTGCGGACCGCGTCGGGATCGAGCGCGAGAAGATCGCAGTCGGAATAGGCTTCGACTGAGGCGGCGCGAGGCGAACCGTTCAAGATCGAAAGCTCGCCAAAGAAATCGCCCTCGCGATAGAAGGCAAGATTTCGAGTCGCGCCGTTATCCTGTGTGAAGGCGCGGGCGCGGCCCTTTTCCAAGATGTACATCGGCCCGGCGGCCTCGCCCTCTTTAATAATGAGGTTTCCTTTCTGGATCTGCACCCGTTGCAGTTTCTCGATCATGCCGCGCAGGACCGGTGTGGGCAGACGACCGAAGTTGCTAAACTCGTAGAGAAAACCTTGGAGGGTGCGGACTCGCCGAGTCATTTGCACGTGTTGTTTGAGCTCGGGAACGTTTTCCGCGAGCGCGAGAAAATCAGAACGATCCAGCCGCAGCACTTCCACTGACGTACTGCATCGCACTGTTGCCGTACGGATCCCGCCTTCGATTAGCGCCGCTTCGCCGAAACTGTCGCCGGGACGAAGCGAACCGAGGACGATTTCCTCATCATTGTTGGCGCCGATCTTCACCGCGCGCGCCCTTCCGGATATCAAGACGTAAAACGCGTTCGCCGGCTCACCCTGTTTAACGATAAGGTCGCCAAAGTCGTACTGCTCCTCCCGCAGCAATGCTTGCAGTTTTTCGAAATCGTCGTCCGGCAAAAATTGAAAAAGCTCAGAACGGCGAAGGAGCGCAACATCTTTAGTGTTCATTCGCTGGCCTGCTGGAGAATTCTCCAATCGATATATTTGCTCACCAGATCCCAGAAATGACGTTCGATAATTCGCTGCCCCAGCCGCTCCCGAATGGCTGCGTCCTGCAGTGTTGGTTCGATGCGGGCTTTGACGCGACAAACCTCGAATCCCTCTTCGCGTGGAATCGGCTCGGCCAAGGCGCCCGCCTTTACACTGAGAAAGAACTGCTGCTGTTCCGGAGTGATGTCTTCCAAAAGCATTTCGCTTCGGTGAAACGGATAACGGCTCTCTTCCGCAACCTCCGCCATTTCCATCCTGTCGCTGCGCACACAGGCAAAGACCTCCGCCGCCGCATCGCGCGAGTCGACTTCAATGACTTCGATCTCAAATCGGGTCAGCAACAATCGCATTGATGTCAGTTCCCGTTGCAGATCCTTTTCGCCGACGAGAGACTCGGTTTGCCGTCGATAGGCAACCTCCGCGCCCAGTAAGTCATCCAGCCAATCTGCGTCGCGACCGAGTTGCCCGAGCCAATCCATCAAGTCTTCAGCGCTAATCTTTGCGCGCGACAAAAAACTTCTTCGTTCTTCGGCCACGAGTTCGGCTAGATCGGTCTTTTCATGTGCTTGCGCTGCGATTCGCCAGCTTAGCCGATCCGCCAACCGGTCCAGTTCACCCGACAGAGTCAAATCTACCAAAAACAAATCCCTCTCATCTGGTGACGCCGCTTGATAACTTCGCTCCGCTGGATTCACTTTCCCGCTGTAGGTCTTTCCCCAATAGCGGCGCGCGAAATACTCGCTGAACTCCAAGAGAGTGAGGTTGCGGTCGTCCAACCATCTCTCTGTTTCTTCTGCAGTGATTAGGTCGTGCTCGTATCGAAAAGCGATGCTGGCCGAATCCAAGGCAGAATCGTCCAATTCGAGGTCCTGCTCGTTGGCCAGTCGATCACATTCAACTACGCGTATAAATTCTTGCCAAATCGGCTCAAGCTCACCGCGCACGGCTGCCCAATCGATAACATCCTTGACCGTGAACGAACGGTCGCCTTGCGAAAAGATTACTCGATTGTCGCGCGTGACTGACGGGCTAACGGGCATCGTTTGCCCCGGACTTACCGGGTTAAGTTCATATGCTTGCTTCCGGAAGGCTTGCGAAGTCTCTGCTCATGCGATGGTGATTAGGTCTATGATGTGTACCAAACTTCACCCTACCGTTGTCTCAAATTTAGGCCAGCAAAGTCAACGATTACTTGCCGCCGGCGTCCTTCCAGAGGGAATCACGCAAGCCTGAGCTTCGGCGCACTTTGCGGTTAACAGTTTGCTCGAGAATTGCCTCATTCGCCCATACTTCCACGTCGTTCCGCGCGCGCGTCACTGCGGTGTAAATGAGCTCGCGCGTAAGAACTGGTGCGTCCTCCGCCGGCAGAATCACGAGCACTTCGCGAAACTCCGAGCCCTGGCTTTTGTGGACGGTAAGTGCAAATGCCGTTTCGTGTTCGGGCAGACGCGCCGGCGCAAAACTCCGCAGTCCGCCATGCTCACCCGCAAAAAATACGCGCCAGCCATCAGGCTGCGATAAGGTGATTCCGATGTCGCCATTAAACAACTCAAGGTTGTAGTCGTTGCGAACAATCATCAGGGGTTGACCTGAAAAATATTTGTTCGTCGTCCGTTGTTTTCCCGCTTCGAGCAGCATGCGCTCAATCAAAGTATTGACTGTTTCCGCTCCGAAAGGACCTCGTCGCAATGCGCAGAGCACAACAAATTCATGCAGCCTGGCTAAGGCTTCGCTTGGATCAGTCTGGGCGCACAATTCCTTAAACCGATGAAAAACCCGACGCCGCAGTTTATGTTCGAAAGTCTCTGCCGACGGTGTCGGCCGCCATTTTACTTTGCCTGATTTTAAGATTGCGTTTGCTCGGGCAGCATCGCCTCGATTGACGGCCTGACTCAATTCGCCAATTCCACTTCCAGCTGCGAAACGAAAATTCTCGCGCAGTTCTACGACAGCATCATGAATCGATGCTTGGCGGGAGGTCACGCCAGTTAGTTTCTGACCCGTGCATTTTTCGAAAGTGCGCGCCTGATTCCCGGAGATGCCAATCTCAAAGCCCGGCGTGCAAATATCTCGAAACGCACTCCCCGCTTCCACCGAAGCAAGCTGGTCTTTGTCGCCGACCAGAATCACGCGCGCCTGTGGCGATATCGCATCGAGAAGCTTCGACAGCAGAGCCAGATCCACCATCGATGCTTCATCGATGATCACGACATTTGCACTCAAGAGATTTTCCCGGGTGTGGCGGAATTTTATCGAGTCAGCCATTGCTCCAAGTAATCGCTGAATGGTGGTTGCATCGTCCGGTAGACGTTTGGCGATTTCCTCGGGCAATTTCAGGCTGTTCCTTCCCCGGGCCAACGCCTCTTTCAAGCGAGCCGCCGCTTTTCCGGTCGGCGCTGCGAGTGCGATTTCGGTATCAGCCGACAACGCGAGCAGCAATGCGCAAATCATCACAATTGTATGCGTTTTGCCGGTGCCCGGAGCTCCAGAGATCAGGCAAAGATTCGAGGTCGCAGCGACAATGGCAGCCAGCTTTTGTAACTTCGATTCTTGCGTAAATAGCTTTTCAAGCTGCTGTTTTATAGAAACTTCTTCAACAGACTGTTTGGTTCGCAAACGGTTCGAAATATCTCGGGCAACATCGACTTCGTATGCCCAGTATCGCTGCAGGTAGAGGCGTCCGGCCTCGTCCAGAATCAACGGTTTGAACTCATCCGGTCTCCCTACCACACCGGATTCACGCAGTTTTCTTATCCACATCTCTCGAGCCGGTACCGAGTGGGAGATGCCGGCGGCAACGAGCGTGCCGGCGGTGATCTCGCCCAGCGGCAAACAGACATGACCATCCGCTTGGAACCTGCTCACAAGCTGCGCTGCTATTTCTAATTCCGAAGATTGGTTTGACGCGATGCGTTGCAGCAGCGCCGCCAAATGCCGGTCGATCGGACTGAGCTCAGATGTCGCCATGAAAGATCCGATCGAGCTTTTCGACCGTTGTCCGGCTCGGTCGTGAATGAAAGACACCACGGCTTTCATTTTCGTTGCCGCGCAGGAAAACATAAAATGCGCCGCCGAAGTGCATTTCGTAATCGTATGCCGGGAGCCGCAGGGCCAGATATCGGTGCAGCGCCAATGCGTAAATACTGAGTTGTACTGTGTAGAAATTTTCCACCATTATCCGGGCCATGTTTTCCCTGCTGTAAGACGAGGTTTCCGGTCCAAGCCAGTTCGACTTCCAATCGACGAAATAGAATTTTCCACCGCACTCGAAAACAAGGTCGACAAAGCCTTTCATGAACCCCTTCGCTGGAAATAACTCCAGACGTCCGATCGTTTTCGGAATGTCGTTTTTCTCAAACAATTCCTTTAATTGCCGCGGCGCGCGGAGATCGATTGGAAAAGTAAATTCCAGTTCGTGGATTCGCGCCGAAATGTCGAGGAGGGCGAAACTCGCCGGCGCCAGTGGCGTTGCGAATATACGCGCGAAGGCGTCGAAAACGATCTCATCGAAGCCGTTGATGTGAAATTGCATCAGCTTCCGTGAAATAAGGCGCTGCCATTGCGAGCGATCGCAAAAATCGATTTCTTCCAAGATCTTGTGCAAACAGGTTCCGGCACGGGTGCCGCCGGGAAAAGCGTGAATACCCTGCGCCGGTCCCAGCGGTTCGGTTTCGATTAAACTTTCGCTACTATCGTAATCAGGCGTTTCCGGCTCGCGCACTTGTCCGCTGACGACCGAGCTGAAACTGGCAATTCCCCAGGTGCGATCGATCTCGCCCCTGAAGATCCGTGGTTCCAGAATTAGTCGATCCGACCTGACAGACACGAATGTGTTGGTGTCCGGCTGGGGCAAGTCCTCGACCGCAATCGCGTCGCTGTCGGCAAGCGCTAAGCGCGCTGTCGCGCTCGTATTCGATGCGCCCCGCTTCAAAAACGCGTCGGCTGAATTCTCGCCCGAGAGCAACCATGCCAGCGCTGATTTCGACCGCTGTTTGCTTTCCTGCCAGATCACATAACTGCGGTGCTTGGCCCGGGTGAGGCCGACGTAAAGCTGTCGAACGGATTCTGCTAATTCTTCTCGGTCGCGAATTATTTTGTTCCCCGGCGATTCCGCCAGATCGAGTACGAGTTCATCGTCGTTGTGGAACTTCAAGAACTCGTGTCCGCCACGCCATGGTTCCTTTCGTGCGAATGGATAAAAAGTGACGCCGTATTCGAGTCCTTTGCTCTTGTGAATCGTCACGATGCGAACCGCGTCCTCGTCACTTTCCAAACGTAACTCGTACTCTTCTCTTGCCTCACCTGCGTCTGAAATCTGTCCTCGGAACCAGCTGATGATACCGTCGATGCCGAAGCGGTTTTGACCGCAGGCGGCGTGCAGCAATTCGACAAGGTGTAACAGATTGGTCAGCCGCCGTTCACCGTCGGGCAAGCAAAGCAGCCGCGCCCGAACGTTTTCGTGAATGATGAACGCCCGCATCATTTTGACGAACCCGCGGTCGCGCCACTCAACCTGGTAATTGGCAAATCGATTTAACGTCTCTTCCCACTGTGCTTCATCGCCAGATAAATCTTCCAGCATGCTGACGCTAAGACCCAGCACTTCGGTCGCAAGAGCGGCCCGCACAACTGCTTCGCGCATGGGTTGGGCGACCGCGAGAAGGACGCGCATCAAGTCCGTTGCTTCGCGCGATCTAAAAACATTCGCCGCGCTGTAGACGACAGATGGAATTCGATAATCGGCCAACGCGCGCTGGATCCCGGCCGGTTGGGAATTATTCGTCACCAGCACGGCGATATCGGCTGCTCTGATTTTCTCGCCGCCGATCTTGACATTGCTTGCCAGGAGCTTGGCGATTTCTCCTGCAACGCCAGTGGCCTTTCGCCTGCGATCCCGAGGCCTTGACGGGAACAAGTTTGATTCCAGGAATGACAAAGGCTGTATCGCGCAATCCAAAAATCGCGCTCACTCCCTCGACTAATTTCGCTTCCGATCGCCAGTTTTTGGCCAGCGTGTAACGGCGGTTCGCGACCTGCGCCGCACGCAAATAGGTAAAGACGTCCGCACCGCGGAATCCGTAGATTGCCTGTTTCGGGTCGCCGATCAGAAACACGGACGCGTCGCTGTCGCGATAAATTTGCGAGAATATCGAGTATTGCACGGGATCCGTGTCTTGAAATTCGTCGATGAGCGCGACGGCAAAACGCTCGCGCAAACTTCTTCCTAGTTGTTGGCCGCGCTTGCTGCGCAAGGCCTGATCCAAGCGGGTAAGCATATCGTCAAAGGACTGCACCCGCCGCTCCATTTTCCGGCGAGGCAATTCACGGCGGGCCCAAAGGCAAAACTGTGCTTGCAGCGCTACAACGAAACGATCCGCCAATTCCGTGAGCTCTTCATAATCACCACGTTTCGACCACACATCCGCGATTTTACTTTCGAGAACGGCCAGATCCTCGGGCGGCGGCAAGACGCGCAACGTTGGATCGTTTGTCAGTTGCTCAAGTAAACTAGCTAATTGCTCCGGCTTGATCCGACCGCGAACTAGCGCCGCCATGATCGGATCAGCAGTATAAAAATGTGCGCGCCAGAAATCATCGGCGATTTCGTGGAGAAAACGTGACTGTTCGGTGGTGAGCTCAGTCTCGAAAAGAACGGCGCTTTCAAAAGCACGGTCGGCCAGCACGCGCGCGCAAAATCCGTGGATCGTAAAAACGGACGCTTCGTCGAAACTATGGAGCGCCAATTCCAGTCTGTGGGCGAGTTTAGTTCGATCCGCGGCTTTCCGCATAATCGCCTCAACGAAGTCCCAATCCGCCGTTCCGTTCCGCGCCCAGCGAAGCGCGTCGACTATCACTTGGCGGATTCGGCCGCGTAGCTCCGCCGTGGCAAGTTCAGTGTAAGTGGCGACTAGTATTTTTTCGATCGGAATGCCGTGTTCGGCGATGAATCGCAGCACGATCGCAGAGATCGTCGTTGTCTTGCCAGTGCCGGCGCTGGCTTCGATTACAGTGAATCCCTTTTCCAGAGGGGTGAAAGCGGCGTCGAACTCCTGATTCATGCTCGTTTCCGCTCAGAAAAAATCGGCATTAAAACGCGGCGGCTGATTTTCTCCCATTCGTCGTCGAGGGGGTCGTTGACGCAGCGAAACGCAAGCCGGATGTAGGGATCCTCTTGCTCACCTTTCCCTTCGCGTTCGTTCCCTTTCCAAATTTGTCCAGCCGCATATCGGGCATTCTCTTCCGCTTTTCCCCCCGCGATTTTTTCGGCGAAGGTCCAGGAAGTTCTCGGAAAAAGCGGAAGGGGCTGTC
>QHNB01000152.1 GCA_003217965.1 Verrucomicrobiota bacterium
TTCAAAAAACTAACACTCCAGCCCCCGCCAATAGCGAGGGGAGGTAGCCACAATTGATAATAATGAGGAAAAAAACGCCCCGGCAAAAGCACTGCAATATGTGTCGCGATGGCAAAGGTGAGAAGGAAAATCCATGGACGTCGTGGCCCAAAGATCAGACCGAGAATCGTCCCGGCTAGCGAGAGGATTGCCAACGGAAACAAAGCCACGAGAACGTCCGCTGAAACTCTCGGCCAAGTCACGGTATGGCCGAGGTTTTGCCAAATACTTCCCGAGTAGTAGGCGTTGTAGGTAAAAACAGCTTCCGTAAATGCTTTGCCTTGCCCTTGCGCGGCGAAATAGGTGAACACCAGGCCCCAAGCGAGCGCACCGATTACCGCTATAATCACGACGTTTACGAGCGCTTTCTTGCGTGAATCTGCCGCCGGCCACGCGAAATATGCAAGTGCAAGCAGAGCGGCTTCTACCACTGCAATATTTTTATAAAGGGAGGCTACCGCGAAGGACAGACCAATCAGCAGCGCCGCGCGCAAGCCGAGATTGCGATTCTCGGCGCGCATGAGAATCGCAAATCCCGACGTCAGGAGGGCATTGAGAAAGACTTCCGTGTTCGGCTGGTTTCCTTCGATGGCAAGGTCCCCCGAGGCCAGTGCCCAAAGCGTCGCGGCGACAAGGCCACCTAGCCGGCCACCGCCCGCTGCCGAACCCGCGAAATAACAAGCCAGCAGCGTGGCGAACCCGGCAGAGATATTCAGGAGAAAAATCGCGTTCCGACCATAGCCCGCGATTAGTTCCGCGGCCGCATAAGTTACATAGATTGCGGGCGGCTTGTGATCCCACAGGTCCGTGTAGAGCGTTTTGCCGCCGAGCATCTCATGCCCGATCACGGCGTAGGTCGTCAAGTCGCGCTCAAGCGGTTCGCCGTAGGTGTGCAGCCGCGCAAAAAAAATCAACCCGCTAAGTCCCGCTATGGCTGCAATCGACAGCGTTGTTCCCAGCTTATTTTTTGCTCGAACGGATGTTACACTTCTTGTTTTAGCCTCCAGGTTGACATCATCGCGGGGAAGATCGGAGGGGAAAACTTGCGAGGAGAGGTTCATTCCGCATCGAGACAGCAGGTTCTCGACCGAATGGTCTACGTTTCTGACAACTGCGGAATGAAAACCGCAACCGGTTCGGATTCTGCTCACACTGGGCGGAAACTCTGGGAACAAAGTGACACTTATACTTTCAAACGGATGCCCCCTTTAGAATCCCTTCGGTCCAAGCTATACCTCGCGGCTCTCGCGATAACGTTGGCGATCGGTATCTTCCTTCGCCTGCCACCGGGCTTGTTCCACGCTAAGGAGGCGCCGCTCCGCGTCTTAGCCGCTTTGCATCCCAAGCCGCAAGATAAGACGGGAGGCTACGACGAACGTGTCTATGAAAGCTACGTTAACATCATCTCGAACCGGGGGATTACCGCTTATCCTGATTTGCTGGATAGTTACATCGAGAAGCAAAAAACGATGTCGGGATCGATGTTACCGCCTTTGCGCTTCCTTTATATTTTTTTCGGATACGTTTGGCACTCCCTGTTCGGGACACCATCCCGTGCCGCGCTCGGTTACGTGTCGTCTGCATTCAGCATGCTTACGTTATTGTTGTCGGCACTCTTTGCCGGCCGGGTCGGCCGGCCAGGCTACGCGCTCGGAGTTGCTGCCCTCATGGCCGTGGCACCAACCCAATTGCACATGTCTCAGCACGCGCTGATCGATGGGTTCTTCACCTTCTGGGTGTTACTCGCACTTTGGGCGCTGTGGGAAAACCTTCAGGCCAAAGATAGGTGGCCTTGGCTGATCCTATACTCATGCGCACTCACGGCAATGGTCCTTACCAAGGAAAACTCTTTCTTTGCCTGGATTGGTATCGTTGCCCTCTTAGTTAGTAATCACTGGATTAAATTCGGGCTAGTAAGTCGTAATCTCATCATTGCAACGATTCTCGGCCCCGCTTTGGGCGTTGTGATTCTTGTCTGGTTGTCCGGCGGATTGGGTACATTGATTGCAACCTACCAATTGTCGGTTAGCAAAAATTACGAGTTAGAGTACGCAATTCTCAGCGGGGACGGCCCATGGCATCGCTATCTCATCGATCTGTTGCTAGTCAGTCCGCTTGTTTTAATTCTCGCACTCGGCGCTTTATTCAACCTGACTCGGGAAAAGAAACTGGAATGGTTCTGTGTCGTGTTCGTCGCGGCCAGCTACCTCATCATGTGCAACATCAAGTATGGTATGAATTTGCGATATGCAAACATTTGGGACCTGCCGTTGAGGTTTCTTGCTTTTAGCCAGCTCGTTAAGATCAGTTCGTTCATACCCCGCTGGCACTCGATCTCACTCATTGCTATGACCGCGCTCGTTTGCGGGGTAGAGTTCCGTCAGTACATCGTGCTCGCTGTGAACTATCCGCTGTACGAGCTGGTGACGCCGGGGCTGATGCACGCGTTGAAAATCTTGAAGTTCTCTACCGAAATCTCGCCATAATGATCGGGTCCGCCGAGGTTCGGCACGACACCGTGAACCGCTCCGAGTTTAGCTAAGACTGCGAAACGAGAACCCGCGACGACTCGTGTCTAATTGATCGTAGGAGCGGTCTTGCTTACTTTACGAGGTTGGAAGCTTTAACGAGCTGAGCTGTTATGGGATCGTAGATCGCGCCCTGAACAAAGAAGCGGTCGTACTCGTGGAGATTGCAAGCTACGACGATCAATAACAATCCTCCGAAAATAACTGCGGGACGAACCTTCGGAACCTGTCCAGTTAGTCGCTGAATTTGTGAACAGGCCAACCAAGCCAGCGGAATATCCCAGTAAGCCGCATAGCGAAGACTCATGCCGTAGGTGATGACAGACATACTTGCGAAACTCAGCCCGAGAAAGGTAGCCATAAAGAGCGTCGGCCGATCTGCTTTTCGTAATTGAAAGATCGCGCCTATAGCGAACGCTACCAGAAGGGGCGAGACCAAAGTGAAATCGACCAGGTAGCGAAACCAGGGGCCGTCTTGTGCAAAAACAGAGTAAAGATTCGCTCGTGATTTCGCTTCAAACATGAGATAGAAGCGTGCCCACTCCGCCAGCCCACCGATCAATGCAGCGAGGAACAGGACTGCCACGGCCGCACCCGCGACGGTGGCGATGAGCAAATGTGGCGTCACTTTACCGAGGCCGAGCCAGGGATTCAGCAGCAAAACACCCAAGAGAGCGAAAACGACGAAGGCACCGTTCTCTTTGGTCAACACCAGCATCGTTAGAGAAAACACGTAGGCCGATAACCAGCCCCAGTGTCGCGGCCGTTGCAGGTTCTCCCACGCCAACCACACACATAGCACTGCCCAGAAGGCGAAGTAGCCATCGATCAATGCTCGTTGCGCCAGGTAAACCTGGAGCGGCGCTGTCCCCACCAGCGCGGTTAGCGTGATCATTGCTGAAATGCCGCCGAGGCGGAACCCAAACCACGCGCAAAGGATCAGCGTTAAAATGCCCGCCGCACAGGCGGTATCACGCAGCGCGTCGAAGTCTGAAAGATGGAACAGTTTTCCGCAGAGATAGGCGGGCGCGAGAAAGCCGATACGTGTCGCCGGCACAACCGCATCCGGTCGATGGTACTGTTTCTCGACGAATACCCGGACAACGGCGTCGTAATTTATTAACCCGGCCCGTTGGATCTGCTTGAGAAAGACCATATAGGCGTGTTCGTCCACGCCCAGGCCTGAAAAGCCTGCCGAGGGATAGATGCGCAGAAAAATCCCGATAGCCAGAATGATGACCATCACCACGGCAATCGGCATGTTAAGCCGTTTTAACGCCCGGGTTAAGGGTTGACCCAGAAACGCGTGATATAAACGTGGGCGTTTGGGCTCGTTTGGAAGATTGACCGTCCGTTCCAGCGTAAGGCCCACCCCATCCCTTGCTGCAAGTCTTGTGCTAGCGGTCGCGCGGGCTACATCGAATGGCCTGCGGCCTGCTCGACAGTGCGAGCCAGTTTCGGCGCCGATAAGATGCACGGTACAAGAGCAATTGATCCAGCAAAAATTGGACTCGGACAAACTACGAACGCTACGGCGTCATCGGCGAAGCCGATAATTTGGACGGCGATTGCAATCGCCGTTCTGGCGATGATCGGTTCCGTTTTCGGCCTGTGGCTCCGGACCCAGTGGGTGGGATTGCCGGATCCACGAGATTGGTTCAACGCATTTTATGTTGTTTTCGCGCGTGATGAACCCCTGGGGCTGCTGACTGTGGCGCTCTTCTATATTGGCGTGGCGCTCTTCCTTATTTCGAGACGTCGGTCCGAAAAATCGCCAGCACAGCAAATCACAACGCTACGCCACGTGCGCCTTCAGGTGTTCCTCATCGCAGCCCTCGTTTTCGCGATTGCTGTGATCGGCACCACAGCTGTCTGCCACGATTACGCTCTTAGCGCTGATGAATACATGGCGGACTTTCAGGCGCGCATCTTTTTGCACGGTAAAATTACCGCTGAAGTACCTGCAGAATGGGTTCCCTTGGTGCACACGATTAAGCCTACTTTTGCCGACTATCTGCCTGGTACGCATTCATGGAAGTCTACTTACCTGCCGGTTTACGCTGCAATGCGCGCCGTTTTTCAGAGCATCTCTCTGCAATCCTTCCTTAATCCACTGCTCGATGCGGTGAGCGTCGTTGCCCTCTTTGGCGCCGCGCGCAACATTTGGCCAACACAGCGGCAGAATGCACTTGTTGCCGCGGTGCTGCTGGCGAGCTCTTGCCAGTTCCTCGTTATGGGGATGACCTCGTATTCCATGCCGGCTCATTTGGCACTGAATACCATCTGGCTCTGGCTCTATTCTGCTCCAGATCGCCGTCGTTACTATCTCGCACCCTTTGTGGGTGTGCTGGCGATTGGCCTTCACCAACCGATCGTACACGCTCTCTTTGTCGCGCCGTTTCTACTTCGGATTGTGCTGCAACGCCGCTGGCGCGCCTTCTTAATTTTCAGCCTCATTTATTTTGCTGGTTGCGCGGGTTGGTTTGCATGGCGAGTGCACTACTCATCACCCTCGGCTCATCCGACGGCATCGTTTTTCAGGCTTTTGAATCCATCGATGCTGGTGATTCAACCGATGGATCTCTTGCTCCTGATCGGCTGGAGCTCACTAGCCACCCCCCTCTTGGCCGCGCTCGGCCTACGACGTATTTTTCAAGAGTGCCCCATCGTGCGGGATGCTGCAGTAAGCTGTCTTCTCACTTTCGGCTTCTATGTTTTCTTTTATTTCGACCAAGGAAACGGTTGGGGCTACCGCTACTTCCACGGAACGCTCGCCTGTTTTATACTCGTCGCGGTTGCAGGTTGGGAATCCCTCGTGAAACTGGTTGGACCATTGCGGGCCAAACAATTCCTGGTTACCGGAATCGCTGCCTCGTTGGTCGTTCAACTTCCGCTGCGTTGCTTCCAGGTCGAGGCTTTTATTCGCCCGTTTGCTCAGACCTCCGAGGTAATTCGAGCAAGCAAAGTGGAAATTGTTGGGATAAATCCTCTCGACGCTTGGTATTCAGCTGACCTAGTTCGCAACGATCCCTTTCTTGAGAATCGTCCGATTGTTGCTTCCCTTCTGATGCTTCGCCCAGAGGATGTCGACATCCTATCGCAAAGGGGGAAGGCCCGAGTTATCACGGCGAAAAACCTGGGACAGATCGGATTAGCAACGAAAAAGGAAGACTCTGCAAGGCGCGACCTGCTCATCCCGGGACTTCGACATTGAAAGCCCAATTCCGCTATCTCCCCGAAGGTTGATCCTAGGCCGCTGTCTCGTGGCGCGCAGGCTGCTCCCTTGACCGCGACAACCTTGCCCCTCTCGGGATGTCATTGTGAAGTTCCAAATTATAGAAGCGATCTTTTCAAGTTTCGGCAAGATCGATAAAAGGCGCGAATCCAACGCTAGCGCTGTCTCGGCGATTAGCGGCTCGTTGGAAATAACTGATCGCCACGGATACGAGCTTTTTCTTAATCACGTTTGGGAGTCGCTCAACACCGGTGCGAAAATTCTGTTTTTTGTTGTGGTCACGCCTCTAATGCTCGCATCCTGGGGCAAGGAACGGTTCGGCCTTTTCGCATTAGCGAACTCTTGCGTGGCTTTGATGGTGGTTTTGGATCTCGGGTTGCGCGCATTAACGCGCGTGGCCCTTAGTAATAATTCGATTACTCAAGAGGCGAAAGTGCGCCGATATGCTGCCAATATCGCTGCGTTTGCGCTTGCTTCCGCATCAGCTCTTTTGCTGATTTTCT
This sequence comes from Verrucomicrobiota bacterium, assembly GCA_003217965.1. Lineage (GTDB taxonomy): Bacteria > Verrucomicrobiota > Verrucomicrobiia > Chthoniobacterales > UBA10450 > AV69. The sequence continues at coordinate 6,306 of QHNB01000152.1, forward strand.
TGCTCGCCATCAACGGCTGCTGGGCGCGCTGGCTTCATCTTCCTGCGGGTGGAGACTTTGTCATGGTGGCTGCTCCAGCCATTGCCGCGGGCACGATGTTATTGCA